>JBMFPJ010000297.1:0-3053 GCA_049969175.1 Anaerolineae bacterium
CCACCCCTCCGACCATTATCCCATGAGGCGCTCACCGTTCCCCCGCATCGCTCTGCTCATCCCTGTGCTCTTGCTTGCCCTGAACAGCTGCCAGCCCGCGCCGGAAGCAGCGCTCCGCCCGACGCCGGTAATCGCCGATTTAACGGTCACCAGCCCACAGGTCCCGCGCGAAGCGCCGCGACCAACACCAGAGCCTTACCGGTTTTATCTACCCACGCCTGGGTCGGCGCCGGTTTCCGGCTGGCGTCCGCCCCTTTATCCGGTCCCCTGGGCATTGACCGCCTACGATCACTTTTATTTCATCCGCCCCATCGCCGCGGATCAGGTCAACTGGCCAGTGGCCGATTATCGCTATGGGGGGATTTTCTTTGCGCCCGACGTGGTGCATACCGGCGTAGATATTCCCGCTCCGGAGGGGACGCCCATCCACGCGGCCGGCTCCGGCACGGTAATTTGGGCCGGGTGGGGGTTGTTCACCGGCTCGCCACAAAACGACAAAGACCCGTATGGCATCGCCGTGGCCATTCGACATGATTTTGGCTATCAGAATCAGCAATTGTTTACGATTTATGCCCACATGAGCGCGGTCAGCGCGGTGGTGGGGCAGCATGTGGACGCCGGGGATGAGATTGGTCTGGTCGGCGCGACCGGCGAGACGACCGGCCCCCATTTGCATTTTGAAGTACGCTTTCCGCTTAATTCGTTTTACAACACTTACAACCCGGAATTGTGGATGGTGCCCCCGGAGGGACGCGGGGTGTTGGCTGGTCGGATTATGGAAACCGATGGCAAGCCCCTGCATCAAATCGAAGTGACGGTTCGCTCGGAGCAAAGCGGTAAATTTTATACGGTCAAGACGTATGGTGAGCGGGTGGTGAATGCAGACCCGCATTACAACGAAAACATGGTGCTGGGTGATTTACCCGCCGGTATTTACAAGATTACGCTGCGTTATGAGGAGAAAGAGCAACAGTTTTGGGTGGAAATTTTCCCCGGACAGGTGACATTCTTTACCTTTCGCGGCGAGCGGGGATTCAAAGCTGGGCCGCCCCCCACACCCCGCTTGAATTTTCTGCCGCCAACGGCAACCGCCGGGCCATGATCAGGATGAGCAACAAATCAGATGCTCAAGGGCCAACGACAATTTGCAGATAAACGCTTTCGCCAAACCATTGGCCTTGCGGGTCAACGGCCTGCCATTCACTGCCGTAGGTACCGGGCACGAGAGGCGCGGTGAACAGAATGCGAAGCACGGCCTGACTGCCGGCGCGTGCCGGGTAAAGGGCCTGCTCAGAGGGAGCACTCAGCGGGTCGCCACGCAGGAATTTCAGCCGGTAGCGGGAATCCCAGTTGCAACTGCCACTGTTGAGCACCAGCCATTGCTTGTCTATGCTGCTGCCGGGGGCAACCAGAGAGCCATCGGGGAAGGTCAGGTCTTCAAGGAATTTCAGGTCGTTGGTGCAGGGGGTGGGAAGAGGGCTCGGCGTTTCGCTGGGAGTGAGAGAGGGGAGCGGTGAAGGTGTCGGGCTGAAAACCGGGGCAGGGCTAGCAGTGGGCGGAAGAGGCAACGGCGAGGGAGGCAGGTAAAGAGTGGGAGTCACCTGTGGGGCACAGGCGCTCAGGGCGAGAGAAACAGCCATCAGCGTGGCCAGCCAGCCAAAGTCCAGAAAGAAGCGGACAGTTCGAAGCATAGGCAGAAAACGAACACGGAGAGGGCCTCTCCGTGTTCGCGGGGTTTCGTCTGGCTAAATTTCGTCGGGGCCGACGTCATCACCCATGTCGAGCGGCAGGGCGATCTCGCCGCTGAGGGCTTTCTGGCGGATGACGTTTTCGATTTCGGTGGCCAGATCGGGGTTTTGGCGCAGGAATTCTTTGGCGTTTTCGCGGCCCTGTCCCAGGCGGATGTCGCCGTAGGAGAAGAAGGCGCCGCGCTTGTCAATGATTTCCATTTGGGTGGCCAGGTCGAGGATGTCGCCCATTTTGGAGATGCCTTCGTTGTACATGATGTCGAATTCAGCGGTGCGGAAGGGCGGGGCGACTTTGTTTTTGACGACGCGCACGCGCGTACGATTGCCGATGATCTCGGCGCCGACCTTGATGGATTGGATGCGGCGCACGTCGAGGCGCACGGAGGCATAGAATTTGAGCGCCTGGCCGCCGGTGGTGGTTTCGGGGTTGCCAAACATGACGCCGATTTTCTGGCGCAGCTGGTTGGTGAAGATGACGGCGGTTTTGGTCTGGTTGATGGCGCCAGAGAGCTTGCGCAGAGCCTGGGACATGAGGCGTGCCTGGACTCCCATGGTGGGATCGCCCATATCGCCTTCGATTTCGGCGCGGGGGACGAGGGCAGCGACCGAGTCAACCACGACGACATCTACTGCGCCGGAACGGACAAGGGTTTCGGCGATTTCGAGGGCCTGTTCACCGGTATCGGGCTGGGAGACGAGCAGGTTGTCAATGTCCACGCCACAGCGAGCGGCATAAACCGGGTCGAGGGCGTGTTCCATGTCAATGAAAGCGGCCGTTCCGCCCAATTTTTGGGCTTCGGCGACAATGTGCTGACAGATGGTGGTCTTGCCGGAGGATTCAGGGCCGTAGATTTCGGTGATGCGGCCACGCGGCACGCCCCCGACTCCCAGGGCAATGTCAAGCGAAAGGGAACCGGTGGGGATGACCTCGGTGTGCATGCTGTGGGCCTCGCCCAGGCGCATGATCGAGCCTTCGCCATAACGTTTGATAATATCGCCAACGGCTTTATCCAGGACGGCACGACGAGCGTCGTCCATGCCGCCGGCGGGAGGTTCAATAGGAGAGGGTGATTTACGTGCCATAAGGCTGACTCCAGCTCAAGAATGGACAAAACAGGTACGCAGGGTAGTATAGCACAAATGTTCGGTCCGTCAAGGACGGTTTTCGGCGGTGAGGCGGGCAGCATCCATGGCGCGCAGGCGGTGGAGGAAGAAGATCGCCAGGGCGAAGAGAGTCAACGCGCCAGCCTGATGAATGGAGGCGATGGGGATGTTGACATTGGTCAACACGACCAGAATGCCCAG
>JBMFPJ010000298.1:0-3046 GCA_049969175.1 Anaerolineae bacterium
AGATTCAGCGCACCGAAAAACGCAAACGCCTGGCCTTCGCTATCGAAAAAAGCGACCTACAACGCAAGGTCCGCGTCAAAAAAGTGGCCAACCTGGTGCTCTTCCTGGTGGATGCCTCCTGGTCGATGGCCGTTGCCGAACGAATGAACGCGACCAAAGGGGCGATTCTCTCTCTTTTGACCGATGCGTATCAACGCCGCGACCGGGTCGGGCTGATCGTCTTCCAGAAAGATCGCGCCACGCTTGTGCTCCCTCCTACCAACTCGGTTTCCCTGGCCCAACGCGCCTTGTTAGATATTCCGGTTGGCGGCAAAACTCCCCTCTCGGCCGGGTTGCTCATGGCCAGCGATGTCTTGCGCCATGAAAAGTACATCCACCCGGATGTCGAGCCTTTGTTGATCATCCTGACCGATGGTGCGGGAAATGTCTCCCTGGGCACGCTGCCTCCTCAGGAAGAGGCCTATCATTTCGCCGATTTGATCGCCAAGGAAAACATCCGCAGTGTAGTGATCAACATGGAACACGCTGCTTTCGATCAGGGCCTGGCACAACAACTGGCCAATCACCTCAAAGCACCCTGCTATTCGCTCAGCGAGTTAAAGGCCGAAAACCTGTATCACACCGTACGCCAGGAACTGGTCAACCCGACGACCCATAAATAGTAAATGCAGAATGATGAATGCAAATGATGAATGCTTGACACTCTCCACAGGACGCGTATAATCGCCTGCATAAGGTCGCGCAGAGACAAGTAATCGGGTCAACTGTTCAGAGAGCCGCCGGGTGGTGCAAGGTGGCCAGCCAACCGATGAAATCCCCTCTGCCCTATCGTCCTCGCAGGTGTGACCCAAAGGGAAGGCCACAGTAAGAGGAACGGGAGCGCCCGTTAGCGCGCAAGCCGAGGCTAACCCCGTCCGACCGCCTCCAAATTCTGCAAATTTGGCAAGGCACCCGCTACGGAAGGGATTGGCGAAAGCAGGTGGCACCACGAGACGCCCCCTCGTCCTGCAAGGAACGGGGGCGTATTCTTTAAGATACAATAGGAGGTGCGCCCATGTTAGATATCAATCTTATCCGCGAACAACCGGAGGTCGTTCGCACCGCGCTGCGCAACCGCCAGATGGACCCTGCCCCCGTGGACGAAGTCTTACGCCTGGATGAAAAGCGCCGCGCCTTGTTGACCGAGGTCGAAGCACTCAAAGCCGAACGCAACGTCGTCTCGCGCGAAATTGGCAAAATGAAAGACGCCAGCGAGCGCGAAGCCAAAATCGCCGCCATGCGTCAGGTCAGCGACCGCATCGCTGCCCTCGACCAAGAAGTGACCGAAGTGGAGAGCGAGCTCAACGCCCTGGTCGCCACCATCCCCAATCTTCCCGATGGCCGCACGCCCATTGGCACCAGCGAAGAGGACAACATCGTCATCAAAACCGTCGGAGATTTGCCTCAATTTGATTTTGAACCCAAGCCACATTGGGATCTCGGTCCGGCGCTCGGCATCATTGACTTTGAGCGCGGCACCAAGATCACCGGCTCGCGCTTCTACGTCCTGAGCGGAGCCGGCGCGCGGCTGCAACGCGCCCTGATCGCCTGGATGCTCGATCTGCACATCCGCCAGGGCTACACCGAAAAATACCTGCCTTTTATGGTCAAGTCGGCCACCGTCTTCGGGGCCGGGCAACTCCCCAAGTTCGCCGACAATTTATACAAAGATCACGAAGAAGATTATTACTTCGTCCCCACCGCTGAAGTACCTCTCACTGGCCTGCATATGGACGAAATTCTTCCGGAGGCCAGCCTGCCCCTGTTGTACACCGCCTATACCCCTTGCTTCCGCCGTGAAAAGATGAGCGCCGGTCGCGATGTGCGCGGCATCAAACGCGGCCACCAATTCGACAAAGTCGAAATGTACATGTACACCCGCCCCGAAGAATCGGATGCCATGCTGGAGAAAATGCTGGCCGATGCCGAACAAACCTGCGCCGAACTCGGCCTGCCCTATCGCGTCAAACAACTTTGCACTGCCGATCTGGGCTTCGGCGCGGCGATCACCTACGACCTGGAAGTCTGGGCGCCTGGCTGTGGCGAATGGCTGGAGGTCTCCTCCGTTTCCAACGTGCGCGATTTTCAGGCGCGGCGGGCCAACATCAAATATCGCCCCGCGGACGGGGGCAAAGCGCGCTTTGTTCACACGCTTAACGGCTCAGGGCTGGGACTGCCGCGCACCCTGATCGGCGTGCTGGAAAACTACCAGCAGGCTGATGGTTCCATTCGTATCCCCGAAGTGCTCCGCCCCTGGATGGGCGGGATCGACGTCATCCGCCCCCAATAGCGACCATGCCTCCGCTCTTCTGGATTCAGGTTGGCCTGCAAACCATCACCCTTTTCTTTTTGCTCCTCGGCTTGATCGGGCTGCTCCTGCCCATCTTCCCCGGCCTGACCGTGATGTGGCTGGTAACGCTGGTCTATGCCCTGGTCGAACACGCCCTGGGCAATATGCACTGGACAGAGTGGCTGCTCTTCGCCTTGATCACCGTGTGTATGCTCATCGGTAACGTAATAGACAATCTCCTCATCGCCCATCATACCCGCGAGAAAAAAGTACCCTGGTCATCCATCCTTTTGGGCTTTCTGGCAGGTATCGTGGCGAGCCTGTTTTTCACCCCGCTGATCGGCCTGCTGGCATCTCCTGCCGCCCTGTACGGCGCGGAATACTTGCGCTTACGCCAGCACCAGGCGGCTCTGGCTTCCACTCGCGCCTGGTTGACCGGTTGGGGTTGGTCACTGGCAGCGCGGCTGGGTATCGGTGTGGTCATCACCGGGCTGTGGATGGTATGGGCCTGGTTTTAACATCTTTCGCAAAGGAGAAGTTTCATGAGCATTTTCTATGATTTCGTCGAACTGTTCGGTTTACTCCTGCGTGCTATAGGCTTCCTGGCGATTGGCTTCGGCCTGGCACGCTTCCTGTTGGAGGCTTACCCCAAGGCTAACTGGCAATTACAAATGGCCTGGATTCTGGGCTTCTTCGGCTTGCTCATCGCTCTGACTG
>JBMFPJ010000299.1:0-3033 GCA_049969175.1 Anaerolineae bacterium
CCGGCGCTGGGTGTGACCGGCTCGGCCATCGGCGCGGCCGTGGCGCGCGGGGCGAAGGCTCCGCTGGTGAAACGGAAGCCGGCCGAACGTCCGAGTGAAGCGACGCTCAGGCGGCTGGAAAAACTCAAAGCGTGGCGAAAACGTCAGGCCCGGGAGATGGGCGTCGAGTCAGACATCATCCTCCCAAAGACGTATGTGCATTACCTGGCTGAGAATCCGCCGCACGATGCCGCTGAACTGGCCAGGGTGATGGCGCGGTTACCCTGGCGGCTGGAGCATTTTGGAGATCAGATTTTGGAAGTCTTGGGAGCGAAGAAATGAGACTCTACTTTCACGGCGCGGCGCATACGGTGACCGGTAGCCAGCACCTTTTGGAGGTCAACGGCTTCCGGCTCTTGCTGGACTGTGGGCTGTATCAGGGGCGTCGGGCAGAAGCCTACGCCCGGAATTTGAATTTTCCTTTTGACCCACGTTCGATTGATGCAGTGCTTCTTTCTCATGCGCATATTGATCATAGTGGGAATTTGCCCAACCTGATACGCCGCGGCTTTGCCGGCCCAATTTATGCGACCAAAGCCACAGCCGACCTGGCGGACATTATGTTGCGCGATTCGGGGCACATCCAGGAGGCCGATGCGGAGTTTGTGAACAAGAAGCCATCTCGCCGCGGGAATGGGCCGATTGAGCCGATTTATACGCAAGAAGATGCTGCTCAGGTGGCGCAATATTTTCAGGGGGTGGATTACGATCAGCCCTTTGAGCCAGTTCCGGGGGTGGTGGCGCGGTTTGTGGAGGCCGGGCATATTTTGGGTTCAGCGGCGGTGGTGCTGGAGATTGAAGAAAAAGGGCGCAAAATTCGCTTCTGGTTTTCGGGAGATATTGGCCGTTATAAGTTGCCGTTGCTGCGCGACCCGCTGTTGCCCGATGCCGCCGATTATTTGCTGATGGAATGCACCTATGGCGATAAGCCGCATCGTGATCCCCTGGCAGCGTTTGATGAGTTTCGCCAGGTGGTAGCGCGCACCATTCAACGGGAGGGCAAGGTGATTATCCCGGCTTTTGCCGTAGGGCGTACGCAGGAACTGGTCTATTATCTCAATCAGATGATGCAACACGGTGAAATTCCGCCGATTCCGGTGTATGTAGATAGTCCGCTTGCGGTACATGCTTCTCAGGTCTTTCGGCGGCATCCGGAGTGCTATGATGAGGAGACGCGCGCTTTTGTCCAGGAGGCACGTCATCCGGCGCTGGATTTTAAAATGCTCACTTACATTCAATCGGTGGAGGAATCCAAAGCGCTTAATGACCGCAGAGATCCGATGGTAATTATCTCGGCTTCGGGCATGGCTGAAACCGGGCGAATTCTTCATCATTTGCGCAACAATATCGAAAATCCACGTAACACGATTTGTATTGTCTCCTGGCAGGCGCCGGATACGTTAGGTCGCCGCCTGGCGGACCGGCAAAAGCAGGTGCGTATTTTTGGCGAGCCATACACGGTCAAGGCTGAAATTGCGACGATTGGCGGGCTTTCGGCTCATGCCGGGCAGGATTTGTTGCTGAAATATGCTCTGGCGGTCAAAGGGCGGGTGCGGCGGATCTTTCTGGTGCACGGAGAGGAAAAGCCGGCGGCGGCGTTGCAGGAGAAACTCAAAGAACAGGGGTTATCGCAGGTGGTTTATCCTTCCTTGCATGAGAGCGTGGAAATTGAGTAAAAATCATGGGTGAAATATAGACTTTCGCGGCGATTATGCTATAATTTTGCCCGCACCGTTTGGGAGAGGTGCCAGAGCGGTTGAATGGGACGGTCTCGAAAACCGTTGTGGTCCTCGTGGCCACCGTGGGTTCGAATCCCACCCTCTCCGCTGAGCGAAGCAGGTTGCGTTTGCAGGCCTGCTTCAATTTTTTGGTGGTAAGATTCACGCCGATGAAACTCAACCTTGCCCTTGCTCAAATTTCTACTCATCTTGGGAATGTTTCCGCCAACCTGGAAAAGCATCTTGACCTGATTCAGCAAGCCAAAGCCCAAGGGGCCGATTTGCTGGTCTTCCCCGAACTTTCATTGACCGGCTATGTGTTGCAGGACCTGGTCGCTTCGGTTGCTCACCGCCCCACCGACGAAGATCCCGTCTTCCGACCACTGCTCGAGGCGAGCCGCGATCTGGACCTGGTGGTTGGCTTTGTGGACGAAGATCAGCGCCATCGCTTTTACATTGCCTCCGCGTATCTTTCCGCGGGACAGGTTCTTCACGTGCATCACAAAGTCTATCTGCCCACCTATGGCCTGTTTGATGAAGGCCGTTTCTTTGCCTGGGGCGATTCTATCCGCGCCTTTGATACTCGCTTTGGGCGGGTGGGCATGTTGATTTGTGAAGATTTCTGGCACGCTTCTCCCCCTTACCTGCTCTGGCTGGATGGAGCAGATATTTTTCTCTTTTCCTCTGCTTCACCGGGGCGCGGCCTGAACGACAGAGAGAAACTGGAATCGGCCCGTTGGGTGGAGCGAGTCACTAAAGCGTATGCCAGCATGTTTACTTCGTTTGTTGCTCACGCCAACCGTGTTGGTTTTGAAGATGGGCTGAATTTCTGGGGCGGGGCCACGGTCTTCGATCCGGATGGCGAAGAGCTGGCACATGGCCCCTATTTCGCCGAGGCACTGACCTTTGCTGAGCTGGATTTGAATCAATTGCGCCGGACGCGTGCTCGTCTGCCGTTGCTCCGTGATGAGCGTACCGGCCTGGTACAAAAAGAATTGAATCGCATTTTGCAAAAATGAATTCGACAAACGTTGACCTGACGATCAACCCCGATCTTGCCCGTACCATTCTGACCGGTTTTATCCGCAGTGAAATCCGGCGAGCGGGTTTTGAGCGAGCTGTCGTAGGGCTTTCGGGGGGGCTGGATTCGGCGGTCTCCTGCGTGCTGGCCGCCCAGGCCCTGGGCCCCGAAAACGTCTTAGCGGTGAGAATGCCCTACAAAACGTCCTCGCCCGATTCGCTGGAGCACGCCCAAATGGTCATTGACCAGCTTGGA
>JBMFPJ010000300.1:0-3010 GCA_049969175.1 Anaerolineae bacterium
CCTGGTGCCCAAGCCCAAATATTCCCTGCTGGCTGTACGGGCGTATGCCAGCCTGGCCGAGGCCTGCGACGACGTGCCGCGTCTGCTCCAGCTTCAGCCATCGGCTGTGGAGCTGATCCCGCGTCTGATCTTTCAGCTGGCGCGCAGCATCCCGGCGTATGCCAGCCGTCTCGGCTGGTTGCCGGGAGACCCCGCGGCGGTGCTGGTCGTTGAATTTAGCGGCGACCGCCCCGATGTCCTGCGCGCAGCGGCCAGCCAGATTGGGGAAGTTTTATTCGTCGCCGAGTCACCCGCCGAACAGGCGCGCATCTGGGAAGTCCGCAAAGTTGGCCTGGGGCTGCTGGATGCCCGTCCACAATCGGCCCGACCCGTGGCTTTCATCGAAGATTGTGCCGTGCCGGTGGAGCGTTTGGGCGAATTTGTGCGCGAGATTGAGCAAATTTTGCAGGCGCATGGCACGGAGGGGGGCATTTACGCTCATGCTTCTGCCGGTTGCCTGCATATTCGCCCTATCCTGGATTTACATACCCCCCATGGTGTGCGCTCCCTGCGCTCCATTGCCGAACAAACCCTGGCCCTGACCTTGCGCTTGGGCGGAGCCATGTCCTCTGAGCATGGCGACGGCCTGGCGCGCGGCGAGTGGTTGCTGAGAACCTATGGCGCTGAAGTGATGACTGCCATGCGCACTCTGAAACAGACAGCTGATCCGCATGGCCTGCTGAACCCCGGCAAATGGTTCGACGCTCCGCCCATGGACACTCAGCTGCGCTACGGCGTCCTGGCACAGGCACATCCCTGGCAGCCGACGCTGGATTTTTCCCGCAACGGTGGCTTGCAGACTGCGATTGAGCAGTGCAATGGTCAGGGCGTATGCCGCAAAGAGAGTGGCCTGATGTGTCCTTCCTTTCAAGCCACGCGCGAAGAAATGCATTCTACCCGCGGGCGGGCAAACCTGCTGCGAGCGCTCATCTTCCAACCGGCGCCAGCTCTCTCGCACAACCCGGCACTGAGCGAGTCCGTCGCGCAGGCCCTGGATTTATGCCTAGCCTGCAAGGGCTGCAAAGCCGAATGCCCCAGCGGCGTGGATATGGCCAAACTGAAGTTCGAGTTTCAGTATCAGTATTACCGCTCACATGTACGCCGCCTGCGCGATTATTTCTTTGGCCATTTCAACCTTTTTGCTCAGACCATTTCCCCGTTAGGGGAGGTTTTCAACCGCCTCAGTCGGTGGCATTTGTTGCGGCGTGCTCTGCATCGCTGGCTGGGCATTGCCGAAAACCGTCCGCTGCCTCAATTCCGTCGCCTGCGCCTTCCGTCGCGGCGCTCTTTGCCGGGCAAAAGCCGGGAACGGGTTCTTTTTCTACCCGATGCTTTTACCCACTTTTTCGAGCCGGAAATTGAGCAAGCCGCGCTGGATTTGCTGGCTGCCTGCGACATTGAAGTTATCCGCCTGCCGCTGTGGGGAGCGGGGCGTTCCCTGATTTCAAAAGGTTTTCTGGATGCGGCCAAACGCCACGCCCGGCGCCTGATTCAGGTCATTGAGCGGCTGGATCCGGCGGGCGAACTGGCGATTGTAGGGATCGAACCCTCGGAACTGAACGTGTTACGCGACGAGCTGGCCGATCTCCTCCCTGAATACTCTGCTGCGACCGTTTCGCTCTCCGCCCGTGCCTGGTCGCTGGAAGAATATCTGATTCGCCCCGACGAGCGCGGTGAGAAGCGCATCTTGCGTATAGCCAGAATGAGGAAGCAGCAAAAGGGTGAAAACGCTCCAAAAGTGCTGCTTCATGGTCACTGTTCGCAAAAAGCACAGCCACCCGCTGCCGATGGTTTGCCGGTGGGGCAAGAGGCCGCGGCGGAATTCCTGCGTGCCTTTGGCCTGGATGTGGAGATCATCCCTTCTGGTTGTTGTGGTATGGCTGGCGCTTTTGGCTATGAAAGCGATCATTACGAGCTCTCGCTGCAAATTGGGGAGTTGGTTCTCTTCCCTTACCTGCGCCAAAAGCTGCCCGCACGCCCCGAAATCGCTGCCCCGGGCACTTCCTGCCGCGCCCAAATTCAAGATGGGGTTCAGGCCAAAGCGGAACATCCGCTGCGGATTGCCTGGAAACACCTGAAGAATTCAGGGATGGAAAGGCTGTAGCGTGCGCTCTGAAAGGGGTGCTCTGCCGAGACAGTGCGATATAATCGCTGCATGTCCATTGAACATCTCAGCCCACCGCTGTGGGTCAATACGCCGCAGTCGTTGGAGCGGATGGTTGCGGATCTCTCCGCCCAGCCGCGCCTGGCCGTGGATACCGAATCCAATAGTCTGCATGCATACCAGGAGAGCGTGTGCCTGATTCAGTTCTCCACGCCGCAAGTGGATTATCTGGTCGATCCACTGGTTTTGGAGGATTTATCTACCCTGGCGCCGGTTTTTGCCAACCCCAAAATTGAAAAGGTTTTTCACGCCGCTGAATATGATCTGATCTGCCTGCGGCGGGATTATGGCTTTTCCTTTGCCCATCTGTTCGATACCATGCATGCGGCGCGTATCCTGGGCTACCCGGCCGTGGGGCTGGATCGTTTGCTTGCTGAGAAGTTTGGAGTGGTGGTAGATAAGCGTCACCAAAAGGCAGATTGGGGGGCACGCCCGCTCACCCCAGAGCAAATCCATTATGCCCGGCTGGATACGCATTATCTGCTGGCGTTGCGTGACTTGCTGGAAGCCGAATTGAAAGCAAAGGATCTTTGGGCGCTGGCTGCTGAGGATTTTTGCCGTGCCTGTGAAGTGGACGAATTTCGAGCGCCCAAGGAGAACTCGGCCTGGGGGCGGTTTGAAGGGCGGCGGGATCTTTCCTTGCGTGAGTTGACCATCCTCAGCGAGTTGACGGCCTGCCGCGAATCGCTGGCGGCGCGCATGAATCGTCCACCCTTCAAGGTGGTCAACGACGCGATGTTAATTGCCATGGCGCGCACCGTGCCGCAAACATCTGGAGACCTGGAAAAATTGGGCCTCAGTCCGCGG
>JBMFPJ010000301.1:0-3001 GCA_049969175.1 Anaerolineae bacterium
CTTTTTTGATTGAAGGGATTGATGATGGTGATGTTTTTGCTCAAGTCCACCCATAGAGAGAAGGCCAGGAGCAAAATGATGATGATCAACCAGGTGTTACGACTACGGTTCATGAATCACTCCGTCCATAAAAATACCAGCCGGGGGCTGGCGCGGGGAGATTATACTCTCTTTGAGAGGGCATGAGTAGGGAATGTGTCGTTCATGGCTGTTCTACATATGCCAGCACTTTTTGCAAAACTTCCTGAGGAGAAAGGTTGTCGGTGGCTATGTACAGGTGGGCGTGTTGACGGGCGTGAGATAAGCGACGTTGTTGTTCTTGATAGTCTTTTTCCGTCCAGTTGAGCGGACGACGTTGGGTGCAGACCTCGAAACTGGCGTCGAGGAAAATCAGGATGTCTGGATGGCTGATTCGTTGCCACATATCGCCCACATACGAGTGTTCCTGGGCGATGTGCCGGCAGGCATATCCCTGTCGCTCCAGGCCGGCGATCAGGGTAGATTTTCCCGATCCACACGGGCCAACAACCCCGATGAGCGGACGCTTTCTCATGGTTACCGAAATGCGATCGGCAGCCGCACGTTCATGCGCCGCACCTCGTCGCCTGCGTTACGCATTACTTTCATGACGACCACGCTGATGTCATCTGCCGGGCGACCTTCATCCAGGTGGATGGCGTGGGAGAGAAGAGAATCGGCCAGCTCTTGTGGGGTTGGCTCTTGCTCATCGAGCATGGCACGCAGGACTTCGTAAACATCCATGGGCATTCCGCGTCGCTCTCCGGCGTGTATCAATCCATCGGTGAATACCACTGCCATCAGGTCTGGTTCGATGGCGAATTCGGTGATCAGTGGGCGTACATTGCGTGAAGTTCCCAGCGGCGCGCTTTCGGCAGTGATGAAATCTACCCGGTCGCCGCAACAGATGAACATGGGGGCGGGGTTATTGCGTGTCAGGACAATGGTGTGGCTGTGTAAATCCACGGAAATGATGTTGAGGGTGCAGATGACCTTGCCTTGTTTTTCGGTGAAGAGAGCATCGGAGGCAGCGCGGGCGGCGGCTCCATCGCGTACGCCCTCAGCCAGCAAGCCAATCACTTTGCGCACTACCATCAACGAGATGGCTTTTGCCCCTCGCCCGGAAGTTTGCCCATCGGCCAACACAACGGAGATGCCGCCATTGGGCCTTTCGACGACCTCCAGCGTGTCACCGCTTTCGGAGAAACCGAATTTGTTGATTTTTGCGACCGCAATTTGCACTTCCATACCCCTGATTTTACCCATTTCTTGCAGGCCTTGCCATAGCCAGTTATCCTGCGCTATAATCCGTCCGCCTGGTTACTATCTCAACTTTGTAAGGAAAAGACAAATATGATTGATGTAAATGATTTAAGAAAAGGCGTGACTTTTGAGTTAGATGGCACGCTCTATAAAGTGCTGGATTACAGTCACAACAAAGCAGGGCGCGGCAACGCCACAATTCGCATTAAAGCCCGCAATATGTTCACTGGCGCCAACATTGAACGCACTTTCACTTCGGGGCAGAGCGTTCAAGATGTCCGCCTCGACTTCCACAACGTCTCTTACCTCTATAATGATGGCGAGTTCTACTACTTCATGGACAACGAAACCTTCGAGCAGCCGGCGGTGCGCGCCGAAATGCTGGGCGAAGACGCGCTTTACTTGAAGGAAGGCATGGAAGTCAAACTGACCTTTTACAAGGGCCAGCCGCTCTCGATTGAATTGCCCACCTCAGTAGATCTCAAAGTGGTGGAAGCCGAAACCGCCATCCGTGGTGATACCGCTACCGGTGTCACCAAAAAAGTGAAAACCGAAACCGGCCTGGAAGTGCAATGCCCGCAATTTGTCAAAGTGGGTGATGTGATTCGGGTGGATACCCGCACAGGCGAATATGTAACTCGCGTGTAATCATGAGAACACCAGCGGGCAGAGAATGTAAATTTTTCTACGGCGATTATCACCGTGGCCGCAACGTCGAAGAATGTCGCCTGCTCAAGGTCTCTGCTCAGCGCTGGTCGGCAGATTTGTGCAAAACCTGCCCGGTGCCGGCGATCCTGCTGGCCAATGCCTGTCCGTACCTGCAATTACGCGCCACGGCGACTCGTCCACTTACAGCGCTCTTCCAGCGGCGAGTCCAGGTCCGTGCTTTTTGTGAAAAGACCCAACGTTCAGTTGCTGAACCCCAAATCGGTTGTGGGGAATGCCATAGTCTGCCCCCTTCATTTGAAATCCGTTCGTAGCGCAAGATTCTTTCTTGTGCTTTTTGAATTGTGAAACGCAAGGGCGGTGCACCGCGCCTTGCTGGGAAGAAGATTATGTCCCTGACCTTGTTACTTGACCTGGATGACACCCTCTTAGACACCAACATGGAGGCCTTTGTCCCTGCTTATTTTCAGGCATTGGCTTCTCATTTGAGCAGCCTGGTCTCGCCCGAAGCGATGCTTCCGGCGCTGATGGCTGGTACGCGCCAGATGATGGTCTCCGAAGACCCGGCACGCACCCTGCAGCAGGTCTTCGATGCCGAGTTTTTCCCCAGGCTCGGCATCGAACGGCAGGCGCTCAAAGATGCCATTGAAGATTTTTACGATCAGGTTTTCCCCACCCTGGGCACGCTCACCCGGCCGCGGCCGGAAGCGGTGGAACTGGTGGAATGGGCGTTCTCCCGCGGCTACCGGGTAGCTATTGCCACCGATCCGTTTTTCCCACTCAAGGCCACTCAGCACCGCTTGCGCTTTGCTGGCCTGCCTCCAGAGAAATACCCCTTTGCCCTGGTCTCAGCGTATGAGACCTTTCACTTCACCAAATCTCACGCCGCTTATTTTGCCGAGGTGCTGGGGCGTTTGGGCTGGCCTGAGGGGCCAGTGCTGATGGTGGGCAACGATGCGGAACGCGACCTGGCTCCGGCGAGTCGACTTGGGCTGGCAACTTTTTGGGTAAACGGCGACCCGGCTCAATCGTCCGGCCCCGCAGCGAACGGGCG
>JBMFPJ010000302.1:0-2979 GCA_049969175.1 Anaerolineae bacterium
ACAAATTATATGCTGGAGAACTTCCGAAGTTGAATAAATTAATTGTAACAGTTCCCGAAGAATAAGATCCAGATGCTGTTATGTTTGGCACCCACGAGGACACCCACCCTCACACCCACGCCGGTAATTACGCCTTCCGCCACTCCTACCCCCACCAGGTGTTTCGATTGCTAATGGGCTGAAACGAGGCGCCATATTTCAGGAGGCTGAGGCTGATAAGCCCGGCCTCCTGATTGTTTCAAAACCGTTATAATCAATGCGAGCCATTTCGGGATGGAAAACCGTCTGCGCTTTCTCTGGCAACGAGTGCAACACTGGCCTATCCGGCAACCGATTGCCTTGCTGGAGGCCAGCGGCTATCTGTTGCTGGTCTTTCTCTGGTTGTTTTTCTCGCCTGCCGAAGGGCCGGCGCGCCTCTTTTGGGGCAATTTGCTGATTGCTGCTCCTGGGCTGACCGCTGTATTGCAGGCTCTGATTGCTCTTCCCTCGCTGCCCAAAGAGCAACGGCGTGCCTGGTTCTACCTTGCTCTGGCCTTGTTGGGATGGGCTTTGCGCCATTTGACCTGGATTTTTTACGGCATGGTGCGTAGAAGTGCCCCCCCCATCCTTTCTCTGGCCGATCTTTTTGGTCTGCTGGCGTATCCCTTTGCGACCTTTGGCCTGCTCCTGTTTTCTCGCGGCTTTCGCCACGCTCCCACGCGTTTCCGCTTCCTGCTCGATCTTACCATCAACAGCGGGGTGATTGTCACTTTCGGCTGGCTTTTCCTCCGTCCCATCCTGGATGAACCTATCTGGCTTCAGCCTGCGCGGCTGATTCCGGTTGTTTACCCCATGGCCGATCTGCTCCTGCTGATGATCTTGGTCAATGCCTTTCTTACCGGGCGCATACCGCGCTGGACCATGATCATTCTGACCGCGGCGGTTCTGTCGCTCACCCTCGCCGACTATGCCTATGCTTTTTTCAGCCTTTCACAAAGTTACCGCAGCGGCTCGCTGACCAGCCTGGGCTGGATCGCTGCCTACCTGATGATCGGTAATGAGGCCCTACGTCAACGCCGCGCTGAGAAAAAATCCATCCCGCGCTGGCGTCGCCCGTTGATTGATTTCAATACTCAAATCCAAAACGTCTTGCCTATCACCCTGGTTCTGGCGCTGGATTGGTACGTCCTGGCACGCTGGCAATGGCAGGGCGAGTTTTCCCTCTTTGCTCTGCTAATGAGCCTGTTATTGAGTATTATCGTCATCGTTCGCCTGGGCATTCGCGCCGGCGAAGTAGAACTTCAACGCTACTGGCAATTGTTCAGCAGCCTGGGTGACCCGGCTTTTATTTGTGATCCGGAGGGGAAATTCATCCTGGGCAACCCGGCCCTGGCCCACCTGATAAACCAACCCGAAGAAGATGACTGGTTTGGGGAAAACTTGAAAGCAATCTTCAATTTTCCCGGCCTTGCCGCCTGGCCGCCCCGCCAGGCGCTCACCCTCCAGGTCACACTGCGTGCCGACAATCGTCCCTTTTTACTCTCCTTGAGCCCGATCACGACTGAGGGACGTCCCCTCGTGGCGGGGGTGGCGCATGATCTCAGCCAGCAAAAAGAGCAGGAAAATGCCATTCGCCAGGCGTATGCCGAATTACAATCCCTTCATCATCGTCTGGAAGAATTGAATGCCGGCCTGGAAGCGAAAGTGGCGGAGCGAACGCGTACCCTGAGCGAGGCCTATCAACGCCTGGAAGAACAACATCGCGCCTTGCAAGAACTCGATCGCTTGAAGGATGATTTTATCTCCATGGTTTCTCACGAGTTGCGCACCCCCTTGAACAATCTGGGCGGAGGCCTGGAATTGCTTCTCGCACGTGAATCCGCGTCAGAGGGCACTCAAACTACTTTGCGGCTGATGCAGGCCGAGGTCCGGCGCCTGAGCCGCTTTGTGGAAAATATTCTGGATCTCTCAGCTTTGGAGGCCGGTCGTCTCGCCCTTCATCTGGTACCACTTTCTCTTTCTGTGATCGTTGAAGAAGTGTTACGCAAGCGAGAACACATCCCTGGCCATGAGCGCCTGGAAATTCACGTCTCGGCCGATTTGCCGCTGGTCCTGGCGGATGCCACTGCCCTGGAAAGTGTCATGCATCATCTCATCGACAATGCCCTCAAGTATGCGCCCACTGGCCCAGTGCGGATTGAAGCGGTAACAGGGAAGAAAGGGGTACGCGTTCAGGTTGCTGATGCCGGGCCAGGGATTCCGCCGGAAAAGCGGCGTTTTCTGTTCCAGAAATTCCAGCGCCTGAATGCTCACGATGCCCAGACTGTCTACGGCTATGGTCTGGGGCTGTATCTCTCCCGGCGTTTGCTCAAAGCGATGAACAGCGATCTCGCCTATGAGACTTCAACCGCGGGGGGCGCCTGCTTTTATTTTGTCCTGAAGGTTGCCCGATGAACTCAAAAGTTTTGCTGATCGAAGATGATCTGACTCTGCTTAACCTGTTGGGTGAATACCTGCGCGGGGAAAATTTCGATGTGCTGACTGCTCCCAATGGCGCCCTGGGCCTTCGTCTGGCTTATCAGGAACATCCTGATATTGTGCTCCTCGACATCATGTTGCCCGGTGTGGATGGTTGGGAGGTTTGCGCTCGCTTGCGCGAGATGAGCGATGTGCCTATCATCATGCTCACAGCCAAAGCCACTGAAGCGGATAAGCTGCGCGGATTTCGCCTGGGTGTGGATGATTACGTCACCAAACCTTTCAGCTTTGCGGAATTGGTGGCGCGTGTACAGGCGGTTTTGGGGCGAGTTGGCTCCCCGGGGCGTACCCAACCGGGGCATTTTGTCTATGGTGATATTTTTCTGGATACGGAGAAAATTCAAGCCACTGTGGCCGGACGGGTCATTGAGCTCACTCCAACCGAGTTTCGCCTGCTTGAGGCGTTAGTCCGCCGTCGCGGCAAAGTGGCTACCGAGGCCGAACTGGTGCGGGAAGTGTGGG
>JBMFPJ010000303.1:0-2973 GCA_049969175.1 Anaerolineae bacterium
GGGTTGGTTTCGGCGGCCAGCAGCAGGGTGGCATGGAAGGTTTTGGGGTCTGTACTGTAACGTCGCCGTTCGGGTACGGGCGCTTCTTGTTTGACCGTGGTTGAACGCGGGGCATTGAAGGGGGCCGGGAAGCGTTGAGGCAGGGTCAACAAAATCGGGTAGGCCACCATGTAGGCCAGCCGTACCATGCCGGAGTAGTTGCCCTCGTTATAGAGCAGCAAATGCCCGGCGTGGCCCAGGAAGGCCAACCCTAACACAGCCAGCCCGTTCCAATATCCGTTTGGACGGCGAATCAGCAGAATGAAAGCCCCCACCACCAGAAACAGGAGCGAGGCCAGTTGCCAGAGCCAGTCATCCAGAGTGGCGTTGTAAGTCAGGTAAGAGGCCTGGGGAGGCCAGCTGAGTAAACTCAGTCCCAGGGCGATGCCGGTGAGCAGGCTGAGCAAAATGACCGCCGCATCGGCAGGCCGACTGGGTTCGGGGAAAGCCCACAGCCAGGTGATCCAGATGATGCTGAACAGGGTGAAGGCGCGATCCAGAGGCGGCAGGCTAGCCGTGGGGTTGATGATGCCCTGCCAACCCAGCCCACTGAAGACAAACAGCACAAGTTGCGCCAGCAACAACATACCCAGGCCGGTCATCGTTCGGCGTGCCTGGGGGAATTCGCTCGAGCGCCAGTGGTTGAACGCGGATTGGAAAGCGCTGGCAATGGAAAAAACCAGCACAAGGTGGTAAATCAAATTCCCCGGCGGAGCGGTAAGCAGCGAAAAAATCTGGTCAAATAGAGCGCTCATTCGCCGTGATTATACTTCTACTCATTGGAATTTGCTCAGGCCTTCCATGGCGGTTTTTGTTTTTTGCATCGAATGTCACGAATGGCGCGAAAAAATTCGCTGCATTCGTGTCTTTTGATGCAAAACTGGGTGCTACCTGCCCTCGCAATTTATCATTGGCTGGGAATCAAAAAGCTCCGTGCGGGCGGGGCTTTTTTGCAAAGAGGGGATCAGGAGTCTTGAATTTCGGCGGCGCGCAGAGTGTTTTTCATCAGCATGGCGATGGTCATGGGGCCAACTCCGCCCGGGACGGGCGTGAGGTAGCCGGCCACTTCTTTGGCCTCCTCAAAATTGACATCGCCCACCAGCCGGTAGCCGCTCTTTTTGGTTGGGTCGGGTTTGGAGTTGATGCCGACGTCAATCACGGCCGCGCCGGGTTTGATCCAATCGCCGCGCACGAATTCGGCTTTGCCGATGGCCGCGATGAGAATATCGGCCTGGCGAACCACGGAAGGCAGATCGCGGGTGCGAGAGTGACAGACAGTCACCGTGGCGTTTTTGCCAATCAGCAACAAAGCAGCTGGCATGCCGACGATGTTCGAGCGCCCTAACACCACGGCATTGGCACCTTCGATTTGCACACCGCTTTGTTCGAGCAGGTAAATGCAGCCGTAAGGCGTGCATGGGACAAAGAGTGGTTCGCGACCTTTTTGTGCCAGGCGGCCGATGTTGAGCGGCGAAAAACCATCTACGTCCTTTTCGATGCTGATCAGCGAGAGGACGCGCTCTTCGTTCAGGTGGGCAGGCAGGGGGAGCTGTACCAGGATACCATGCACGCTGGGATCAGCATTCAGCTCACGGATGAGACGCTCTAGGTCTTCCTGGTTGGTGTCGGCGGGCAGATGATGGCTTACGGATCCCATTCCTAATTCGGCACAGGCCTTTTGTTTGGAGGCGACGTAAGTGGCCGAATCCACCCGGTCGCCAACCAGTACGGTGGCCAGGGTAGGCTTCGATTTGCCCGCGGCGATACGTTTTGCCACCGCGGCAGCCACCTCTTCGCGCACTTTTTGGGCAATGGCTTTTCCGTCAATAATTTGAGCGGTCATGTGGCACTCCTCGAGAATTTTATGTGAAGAAACGCACGAATATTATACAACCCTGGCCTGGTTGGCAACAGTGACACTTATCCCGATTTCAATTCTCGCCCGGCGTTGAAATTTCGCCGCGGATTTCGTTTTCTTCGGCGTGGAGCAAACGTACTTCGTCTATTTCGTTCCAGTGGGGCGAGGACGAAATCGCGCTGACGCGCAGATAATTGCCGCTCAGCCCTTCCATTTTCCAGCCCCATTCACCGAATTCGCTGACCGATTCCCACAAGTCGGTCAATTTGCGGCCGATAAACTGCTGTTGATACCCCCGGGCCGATTCCTGCAACGCTTCGCGCAGGATGCGATTCCGCTCTTTGCGCACTTCGGGCCGAATCTGCCCTTTCAGGCGGGCCGCGCCGGTGCCCGGCCGCGGCGAGAAGGTGAAGACATGCCCGCCGGCAAAATTTATTTCGCGCACAAAGGCCAGCGATTCGGCGAACTCTGACTCCGTTTCGCCGGGGAAGCCAGCGATGATGTCGGTGGTGATCGCCACGTCTGGAATGAAGCGCCGGGCAGCAGCCACCAGGTCGCGGAAAGAATCGGGGGTGGTCTTACGCGCCATGCGGCGCAGGGTGGCGGCGCATCCGCTTTGTAAAGGCAAGTGCAGGTGGGGCATCAGGCGGGGATTTTCCCAAAGAGAGAAGAACTCTGCATCCAGGTCCCATGGCTCCAGCGAGGAGAGACGCAGGCGCGGGATGTCGGTCTCTTGCAAAATGGCGCGAATCAGATCGCGCAGGTGGTAACCCAAATCTTGCCCCCAGGAGCCCAGATGGACTCCGGTGAGCACCACTTCTTTCGTTCCACCATCCAAAGCGGCGCGGACATCGGCAATGACGTTGGCCAGCGGACGCGAACGACTGGCCCCGCGCGCCACGGTGGTGATGCAAAATGTGCAATGATTGTCGCAGCCATCCTGCACTTTGATAAAGGCTCGCGTGCGGCGATGTAGACCTGGCAGGGGTTCACGGCTCAAAGGCTCTAGATCAAAAATGGGCAGATCGAGCACCTCGGCGACCAGGGAGTCTTTGCGCTCATTGGTGACCACGCGC
>JBMFPJ010000304.1:0-2957 GCA_049969175.1 Anaerolineae bacterium
CTCGAGGATCTCCAGGTCTTCGGGTTTGAGATCGGGGGTAATGTTCACGCGGGTGGCGCATTCGCGCACTTCGGCTTCGATGAATTCCTGTCCCTGTTCACGGGCCACAGAGACGCGGTGATGGCCATCGACAACGAAATAGACTTCGCCCACTTTGTAGAGCACGACGGGGGGAAGGTCTATGTCCTGATAGAAGGCGAGGTTGACGCGTTGCCAGCGCGGGGCAGTTTCGTCCTGGGTGGGTAAGAAGGCACGATCGAACTGATGGTAGCGGTTCAGGCTACCGACGATTTGATCGATGCGCACGGTTTGGATGCCGCGATAAATGGGACCGCCGATGTGCAATTTCTCCTTGATCTGGTCATAGGAGAGGAGGGTAGTGGGCTGCCCGGAAAGTACTGCCTTGACGCGATTTAAAAAGGCCTTGAAGCGGGCGCGGCTATAGTCGGCGCGGACACGTTCGAGGAGCTCATGATTCATTGGGAATCTCGATTATTTTATAAGGATAGACGTTCACAACTTGAGTGTGACCATATTGGGTGGCGGAGGGAGAGAGATTTTGGCGGTAAAAGTGAGTATGTCCATGCAAGTGATAGCGAGGTTGGGCCAGGCGAATGATAGTATTCAAGGCGCGCAGGCCACGGTGGGCAGTGCTGTCTTCATCGTGGATGCCAAAGGGAGGGGAATGACTAATGAGGATGTCGATGGGACGGCCATGGCGCAGACGGCTCCACAAAAGGGCTGGGAGCAGGCGCAGGGCACGGAGGTAGGCTTCTGCCTGGGTATATTGGTTGACGCCAAAAGGGTTGTAGCGGATGCTTCCGCCCAGGCCAGCGATGTGCATGCCTTTCACGGTTACCAGCCGTAAGTCCACGTTTGAGCCGCCTTCGGCCCGCGCCAGAGGGGAATGTTCATTGTACTGCGGATCGTGATTCCCTGGGACGTAACAGAGAGGAACGTTCAAAACGGTAACAAGATATTCGAGGTAGGTATAAGGCAGGTCGCCACAACCCAGAATGAGGTCAATCTCTTTGAATTGACCACTGGTGGCGAGGCTGTAGAGGCGATCAACGACCTGATCACTGACAGCAAGGATTTTCACAAGGAAATTTTGCCCCAGAAGTGCAGCATCGACAAGGGTAGGACTTGTGGCGTGGTTGCAAATACTGAGAGTGCACACTATAATTTACAACATAGCCAGAGAAGGAGTATGAACCTGGATACCCAAAATATGACACAACCGGTAAATAACGAAGGTACTCCAGCCCGTCGTCAATTACAGTCGGGAACTTTACTGTTTAACCGTTATCATATTCAGGAAGTGATCGGCGTAGGTGGGATGGGGTCAGTGTATCGCGCCCGCGACATGCACTTTCCCAATGTGGTCAAGCTGGTGGCCGTCAAAGAGATGGTCAATATAGCGCCGGACCCTTTGGTGCGGCAAACCATTGTGCAAAATTTTGAGCGCGAGGCCAATTTACTGGCAACGCTCAGTCATCCTTCCATCCCGCGCATTTACGATTATTTCAGCCAGGATGACCGCTCTTACCTGGTGCTGGAATTCATCCATGGGAAAGATTTAGAAGCAATTATCAGCGAGACAGATGGCTTTTTGCCCGAGGATCAGGTGCTCAGCTGGGCAATTCAATTGTGCGACGTGTTAGATTTCCTGCACAAGCACAAACCAGACCCGATCATCTTTCGGGATATGAAGCCCTCGAACATCATGATCAACAACAATGGCGATGTGATTCTGGTAGATTTTGGCATCGCCAAAACGTTCCAGGTGGGTCAAAAAGGGACGATGATCGGCACGGAGGGATATTCACCGCCAGAACAATATCGCGGGGAGGCGACTCCGCTGGCCGACATTTATGCGCTAGGAGCCACTCTTCACCATGCGCTCACCCGCCGGGATCCGCGGCTGGAACCGCCCTTCTCGTTTAACGAACGTCCCATTCGGCGCATCAACCCAAACGTTTCTCCAGAAATGGAAGCAGTGATCAACACCGCCTTGAAGTACAACCCCAGCGAGCGTTTCCCCAGCGCCGCGGCAATGAAAGAGGCTTTAATGGGGGTAGCCCGCAAAACCGGTGCGCTCTCCAAGATCACCGCAGCACTGCCCACCCAGGTCAACACCGTCAAGCCATTGTGGACTTTCAAATGCGAAGATGAAATTCGCGGTACACCAACACTTTATCAGGGGATGCTCTTCATCGGCTGCTACGACAATAACCTGTATGCCCTGAATGCCGCCGATGGCAAGTTCCAGTGGAAATACCCGACCGACGGTGGCATTGTTTCGCGGCCTGCGGTTTATGACGGTAACATTTACTTTGGCTCCGAAGATCAACGGTTGCATGTCATCAGCGCCCGTTCAGGCAAGGTACTGTGGACGTATTACACGGAGGGCAAAATCCATTCCTCTCCGCGCATCGCCGAAGGACACGTCTTTATTGGCGCAGATGACCATATGTTGCACGCTGTAAACCTGACAACCGGCCGGGCCTCGTGGAAATTTGAAACAGCGGATGAGATTCATTCCACACCCTTTGTCTTCAACGATCTGGTCTATGTGGGCAGCGAAGGCGGTGATTTTTACGCCATTGAGTTCCGCGGTGAGATGAAATGGCGTTTTCAGGCCAAACGAGCAATCACCTCTTCACCCATTGTGGTGGGACAGGCCGTTTATTTCGCCTCGCTGGATGGCACCCTCTATGCGCTGGATGCTCGCAACGGATGGATTCTCTGGCGCTTCCGCCTGGGCAAAGGCTCGATTTCTTCGCCCGCAGTAGCCGATGATCTGGTCTTCATTGGCGCTACCGATGGCTTCCTCTACTGCGTGGATAGCCGCACCGCAAAAGAAGTGTGGCGCTTCCGCACTGACCATCAGGTCAATGGTTCTCCCGTTGTGTACAAAGATTCGGTATATTTTGGCTCGGTAGATGGGAATATTT
>JBMFPJ010000305.1:0-2945 GCA_049969175.1 Anaerolineae bacterium
TGCTCAACGTTCATCGTTTGCATCCTTGTTTCGGAGGTAGGGTATATTAAGCCAAGCCGCTTTTCCATTCGCGGTTCGGGAGAAGTTTGGAATGTATTCTCAAATACCTGAGAGGGGTTTCGGATGCGTGGAGGGTCGCATCCTCTTTCAGCGTGTCCTGATTTTAGCAGAAAATCGCCTTACCTTCCAACACGCCTCACCTACGCCAACTTAAAAATTTCGGTTTCTTTAAGGTGCAAAAACGTTAAAAAAAGTGGTGAGGCCAAGCGTGAGCATTCCCGGATTTATAGAACGTTCGTTTCAGCCAATGATAAGGCACGCAGATGTAGCACCCCCCATATATTGGCATAAAAGAGAATTTCAGGCCAAAATGGACAAATACGCTTTAAAAAATTCGCGCCCCAAAAACCGCAGCGCGCCTATGAGGTGAAACCCAAATTTTGGCAACTCGCAAGGGGAATCTGGAGAAAAAGAGCAGTTTATCGGGTCAAACGCGGCACCCAGGCCAGGATGGTGGTGCCATCGCCAGGCGTGGAGGTAATATCCACTTCCCCGCCCACGGCGCGAGCGCGGGTTTGCATGTTCGAAAGGCCGTGCCCAAGGGTGGCGACCATTTTCTCCACATCAAAGCCGCGACCATCATCACGCACTTCAAGCAAGACACGCTCAGGAGTGGCCAGTACAGAAACCTGCACATGACGGGCAGCAGCATGCTTGGCGGCATTGGCCAGCGCTTCCTGACAAATGTGGAAAAGGGCCAGGGCATTGGCATGGGGCAGGTCTTTCAAATCATCGGATGGCCCACTCAGGGTGACCTCAGAAAAGGTGTTGGCCCGATATTCCATCACCAGCCGTTTGATGCCGCTCATCAGGCCATCATTGCCCAGCTGCCGCGGACGCAAATCCAGGATGTAGGCGCGAATATCGCGAATGGCGAGATTTAAGCCATGAATCGCCCGCTGCACTCGTTCCTTGATTTCGGGCTGATCATCTCCAATGGAGTGATAAACATTTTCCAGAGCCAGCCCTACCCCATAGATAGATTGAATGATACCGTCGTGAAGATCCATGCCGATACGTTCGCGCTCTTCCAGCACCGCCAGGCGACGGGCGTTGTTATGCAGGCGGGCGTTTTCGATGGCCAGCCCGGCCCAATTGCCCACCGCGCTCAGCAGTTGGAGGCTGCGCTCATCGAAAGGTTGGGCGCTGCGCGTCGCCACGCTCAACACTCCCAGGCGCTCCTCGCCCGACTGAAGCGGGATACAAACCATCTGGCGAAATCCAGCCCGAACGACCGCGTCGCGCAGAAAACGGGCGTCCGTTTGCAGGTCGGTACTGATGACCACCTGGCCGGTTTTCATCACAATGCCCGGCAGGCCATCTCCCACTTTGAACATATTGCCGCGCCAGAAGGCCTCCGCCGCCTGGCCGCGATGCAATACCATGCGCAAAGTTTGTTTATCTTCATCCAGCAAAAAAATCTCGCCGGCTTCGACCTTCATGTAGTCCATCACCAAGGCGAGGGTTTTGTTCAAAATCTCATCCAGCTCCAGCGAAGAAGCCAGAGCAGAAGCAATGCTGTTGATCAGAGCCAGGTCTTCGTTACGGCGCGTGACGGCTTCATCGTGCTCCTTCATTTGCTGGTAAAGGCGAGCGTTCTGAATCGCCACCGCGGCGTAGGCTGCCAGCATCTGAATGATCTTCTCATCATCAGCGGTAAAAGCAGTGCCGCCCAGTTTATCCGTCAGGTAAATCTGTCCCAACTGGCGGTCACCAATGCGAATCGGCACCCCCAGAAAAGACGTCATGTAAGGGTGATGGGGAGGAAAACCTACCGCGCGCGGATCTTCCTCAATTACCGCTACACGGATGGGATCGGTTGTATTCATCAACGCCCCGATTAAGCCGCGCCCCACGGGTGGATGCGGAATGCGTTTGATCTCCTCCTCGCTCATTCCAACGGCAATGAACTTTTGCAAACCGCCATTCTCATCGAGCACCCCCAAAGCAGCGTAACGCGCCTCCGCCTGCTCACAAGCCGTGCGCGCAATGTTTTCCAACAAAGGCTCTAACGAAACATTTTTGACCAGTTCCACACTGGCACGGTGCAAAGCAATCAGCCGTTCTTCCAGTTGCTCGCGGGTTAAAAGCATAAAAGACACCTCTATTCCGAGTATTATATCCAAATTCGGCAAGTTTGATAGGTTTTGGCAGAGCTGCCCGGTTAAATTGCAAACTCGAAAAGGACAACCCCATGAGTAGCTCACGTATTCCTGGCTTCTACAACCTGACCCTGGAAGAACGCCGCGCCCGCCTGGCCGATGCAGCGCATCTGACTCCGCCCGAACTTGCCGCGTGGACCTCAGGCGGACTCTCCGCTGAAGCCGCCGACCACATGATCGAGAACGTGGTCGGTCTGCACAGCCTGCCGCTGGGCATCGCCCTGAACTTTGTGGTCAACGGCAGGGATGTGCTCGTGCCGATGGCAATCGAGGAGCCGTCGGTGGTGGCGGGCGCATCATTCATGGCAAAACTCGCCCGCGCCGGCGGCGGATTCACCGCCACCACCACTGAACCGCTGATGATTGGGCAGATGCAAGTCATCAACGTGACCAACTTACATGAAGCCAGGTTGAAAATCCATGAGCACAAAGCCGAGCTCCTTGCCGAAGCCGATTCGATTGACCCGATCCTCAAAAAATTCGGCGGCGGCGCACGCGACCTCGAAGTCCGCATCATCGAAGACTCGCCCATCGGCGGGTTTCTGGTTGTTCACCTCATCTACGATGTCCGCGACGCGATGGGCGCCAACGCGGTCAACACCGCCTGTGAACGGCTGGCTCCAAGGGTCGAAGCCATCAGCGGCGGAAAAGTCCACCTGCGCATCCTCTCGAACCTGGCAGACCGCCGTATTGCGCGGGCGCGCTGCACCATCCCGCTAAAGG
>JBMFPJ010000306.1:0-2927 GCA_049969175.1 Anaerolineae bacterium
GGCCGCCCGAATTTCCCGGGTTGATCGCTGCATCGGTCTGAATGATGTCGCCAGCGGTGAAAAATCCGCCCGTCGGCGAGGCGTGAACCGAATCCAGCGTTCGCCCCAACGCCGAGACAATTCCAACCGTCATCGTGCCGTTCAGCCCAAAAGGATTGCCAATTGCCACCACAGTTTGCCCTACTTTGAGCGTCTCCGAATTGCCCAGAGAGAGAGGGCGCAATTCTTCCGCAGGTGCATCTACTTTAATCACTGCCAGGTCAGAATCCAGGTCGGTGCCAACGACCGTGCCATACACCTTATAGCCCGACATGAAATCCACTTCAACCTGTTTGGCACCTTCCACCACGTGGTAATTGGTTACCACATGTCCTTGCTGATCAAAAACAAAGCCAGAACCGAGTGCACCCCCTCCCTGACCATCACTGACCTGAATGGCCACAATCCCTGGGCTGACCTGTTCATACAGCGAGACAAGCATATCTTGCTGCGAAGGCAGATTTCCTGAAATGGAAGATTGCCCAGCCGGCGGTTGTCCGCCCGATGCTTCTGGCAGGGTCGCCGTAGGCACCACCGAGGGAAAAGCCATTGGTGTCACATTAACTGCCTGACAGGCCAACGCACTCAACACAAGAGCGATCACAGCCAGTAAAAAAGTTTTGCGCTTCATGTCTCTCCTTATTCCAACATTACGATCAGAATTTAATTTTTGCGGCTTCTTCGAGTAGTTCTCGCTGTCTGGAGGACAAATAACGTGGGATTTGCACTTTCAGCCGCACATACAAATCACCCTTCATTTGCGGATTTTTCAAATAGGGCATACCCCGCCCTGACAGACGAAATACCTGCTCTGGCTGCGTCCCCGCCGGCACACTCAGCTTGACCTTGCCACTCAATGTCTCAACCTCGGCCTCACCACCCAACATCGCGGTGAAGGCATCCACAGTTGCTGTGGTATACAGATCGTTCCCGCGGCGTTCAAAGCGCGGGTCTTCTTCAACCTCAACAATCAAATACAGATCACTTCCCTGCGGGCCAGCACCCCGCACGCGCACTTTAGACCCCGTCCGCACCCCTGGGGGAATTCTCACCTGAAGCGTGCGTCCCTCGCTCTGAATCGGGCGCGTCGTTCCGTTATACGCCTCTGCCAGGGAAATGCGAATCGGCTGCTCATAGGATGGCGTCACCCGGCTACGGCGCGCGGTTCGGGTGGCCGTTCCCCCAAAAATACTGTTGAAAAAATCTGAAAACAGATCGTTCACATCGCCATATTCCACCCGCACCCCGCCAGGCATCCCCCCAAACCACTGACTCCAATCAAAATCGCCTGGCGCTCCGCTGCTCTGCCACTGCGAATACGATTCGCCCAGGCGGTCATAATGAGCGCGCTTTTGCGGATCGCTCAACACCTGATAAGCCTCATTGATTTCTTTGAAGCGCTCCTCGGCCTGTTTATCCCCAGGGTTGCGATCGGGATGATACTTCATCGCCAGTTTGCGGTAGGCCTTACGAATTTCTTGCTCACTGGCATTGCGTTCAACACCTAAAATCTTGTAATAATCCTTATACTCCATAGCACACCAATTGATAGCACTCTCAACAAACAGCGTCAAGCAAGAATCAAACAGTCTAATACAATTCTAACTTCGAAGATTGGATTTATACTTGGCGAAAAAGGATATGGCTTTCTCAAGTTGCCTTTATGACCGCTTGCTCTGGCTTTTTTGCATCGAATTACGCGAATTACACAAAAAAATTCAGTAAATCACAGATTCCACCGTCATTGCGAGGAGGGTGCTCTTCTCGACGAAGCAATCTCCTCGTTACAGGAAGGGATTGCTTCGCAACGAACGCTCGCAATGACGGAATCCAGTGATACTTTGTAAAATCGCGATTTACTGAAATTGGGCTCATTCGCGTCCATTCGATGCCGCTTTTGCTGACTTTGAGAAAACCATACGAAAAAGGACAGACAAAATGGACTCTATTTGCGTTTTTTGTGGATCCTCCGATGCGGTTCATCCCGACTATCTGGCGGCTGCCCGTCAAATGGGCGTTCTCCTGGCTCAGCGCGGCATCCGTTTAATCTACGGCGGCGGCAAAACCGGCCTGATGGGTGCCGTCGCCAATGGTGCACTGGCGGCTGGCGGAGAAGTCATCGGCGTGATCATTCCCAGCATGAACACCCCTGCCCTGGCGCATCCCGGCCTGACCCGTATGGAAGTCATGGCCGACATGCACAGCCGCAAAGCGCGCATGCACGCCCTGTCCGGCGGATACATTGCCCTGCCTGGTGGCTTTGGCACCTTTGATGAGCTTTTTGAGGCCATCACCTGGGGGCAAATCGGCGCCCACGAAAAACCGGTTGGCCTGCTCAACGTGCGCGGCTACTTTGAACGTCTGCTGGCAGCCATTGACCACGCTGTAAAAGAAGGTTTTATTTTTGAAGAACATCGCCAGGCCCTCTATTGTGAACCCGAACCAGAAAAATTATTGGCAGCCATGGAAAATCATCGCCATCCCCACCAGGCCGTCAAACGCTGGATGCGCGAAGCCGAATAAACACGAAGATTCAATAGTACCAATTCACTGTTGCTTGCATATAAAAATTGTTATATAAAGATTGTGTACTCCCATTTTCATTTTCCAGTAAAGGAGAGATAGATATGGCAAGCATCATGGACATTGAAGGAATTGGCGAAAAGTACGCCGAAAAATTGCGCGCTGCTGGCATTCGCACCACAGAAGCCCTGTTACAAAAAGCAGCCACTGCCAAAGGGCGCAAAGAGATGGCAGCCCAAACCGGCATTGAGGAATCCAAACTGCTCGAATGGGTCAATCGCGCCGACCTGTATCGCATTCGCGGCATCGGCTCAGAATATTCCGATTTGCTCGAAGCCGCCGGCGTAGATACCGTGCCCGAACTC
>JBMFPJ010000307.1:0-2900 GCA_049969175.1 Anaerolineae bacterium
ATCCGGCGCAATTATGGCTGGAAAAAGAGATCAAATCGGTAGCCAATGTGACCCGCGCCGATGTGCGCGAGTGCCTGACACTGGCCGCAGAGGCGGGAATTCGGCCAGAATTTCAGGAATTTGAGTTGAGCGAGGCCAACCGCGCTTTGCAAGAACTGAAACAGGGGAAAATTCGCGGAGCGAAGGTGTTGCGCATCGCCGCGTAGCTCAGGCCACATCGACGCCAGTGAGGCGGGCCAGGGATTTGCGTAGTAAAACGAGCGGCAAGGCCAGCACGGCATGGATGGCGGCACTTAACCCTAGCACTGTGGCCAGGGAACGGAGAAAATTGTTCAGGAGCGGGGCCAGGTTTTCCAGCAGCCAAGGGCCAGCGCCCGCCAGCCAGGCCAGGGTGAGTAAGGCGGCGATCAGCAGGCCGAGGGGCAACCAGGCGTGACGGTCGGAGGCGGAAGGGAGCATGGTACTGCTCACCGCAAAGGCCAGGTAAAACCAGATGGGGAAATCGGGCACCCGCGGCAACAGGGTAAGGCCGAGCCAGAACAAGTCCAGCTGGCCATGACGGAACACTTCCCAAAGAGGCAGAAGCCTCAGGCGCTCCATGGCAATGTAGGCCACTACCAGCGCGCCACTGATGAGCGGAGCAGCGCCGATCAGTGCATCGCGCGGCAGATCGGTTTTGGCGGTTTCTACGTAACCCAGTTGCAAGCGTCCATCCGGCAGGCTTTGGGGAATCAGCGAAAAGTCGCCGGTGCGCACCCCCAAGAGCCTGGCCATGAGGAAATGGCTGAGTTCATGCAGGAAAACGCCCGGGAAGAACAAAAGTGAAAAAAGTCCCATCGTCAGGGCCGGGTTGCGGGTGAGAATCAAAAAGACGGCCTGAATCTGGCGATGCAGCAGCCGCTGGAGGGCAACCAGCGGAAGTAACATCAGCACCAGCCAGAACAGGCCGTCGAGGCGAGACCACATCAGGCGAGGGGAGCAGGGGGAAGATCTTGCCCTTTTGCAGCCGTGCCGCGCCAGATCGCCGCGCCGCCCGCACCGAGCGCAGCCGTAAAGGCGACGTTGAACAGGCCAATGCAAAGGTTCAGTCCCAGCTGCACGATCCACACGGTGATGGAGTCTGTGGGGGGCAGGCCGAGCACTCGGTTCAGTTGAAATTGAGGGTTTTGCAATACGGCGGCGTTGATGATGGCCGCCAGGATGTTGGCCACAACCGCCATGCCACCCGCAATCGCCCCCGCGCCCGCGCCGCGCCAGAGCGCCTGTTCTGCGGCGGGCTTTTCAAAGACACCAGTCAGGTAGCCGGCGAGCAGACCGGTAAGCAGGGGCACACACAGGGCACACAGCGGAGTAAGACCAGCCGCGCCAATCAACACCAGGACGAACATCACTGCGCCAGAGATTAAACCGCTTTTGAGCATGTCTCCTCCTGAAAAAAGTTTTTATTTCACGGCGGCCTGGGCAATGGTAACAAATTCGTCAGCTTTCAGGCTGGCCCCACCCACCAGGGCACCGTCAATTTCGGGTTGGCTGAAAAATTCAGATGCGTTCGCCGCGGTGACCGAGCCGCCATAGAGGACGCGAATCTCCTGGGCAGTTGCCGCGCCAAACAGCTCGCTCAAGGCCGGACGAATGACCGCGGCGATCACCCCATTGGCGTTTTCTCCGCTGGAGGCGCGCCCGGTGCCGATGGCCCACACCGGCTCGTAGGCCAGGATCAGGCGGGGAGCAAAGGCGGGAGAAACGTCGGCCAGGGAAGCGCGAATTTGGCAGGAGACCACCTCCGCCGTCTGGCCTGATTCGTATTGTTCCAGCGTTTCGCCGACGCAGACAATGGGGGTCAGGTCAAATTTTTCGGCGGCGCGCACTTTTCGATTCACAATTTCATCGCTTTCGCCAAAGTAGGTGCGGCGTTCGGAATGACCAAGAATCACGTAGCGGCAGAATTCTTTCACCATGAGCGGGGAAATCTCGCCGGTAAAGGCGCCTTTTTCTTCCCAGTGCATGTTTTGCGCGCCAAGGCCAATTTGTGTGCCCTGGAGCAAGGCCGAAACAGCCAGAAGCGAAGTAAAGGGCGGGCAGAGCACTTTTTCCACGCGGTCAATTTCGCGCAGTTTGAGGCTCATTTTGAAGACCAGGTCGCGGGCTTCGGCGACGGTCTTGTTCATTTTCCAGTTTCCGGCAACAACAGGAGTGCGCATGTTTTTTCCAAGGGCAGGGTTATTTATCCAGCAGGGCAGCAACGCCGGGGAGGGTCAGGCCTTCGAGCATTTCAAGGAAGGCTCCTCCGCCTGTAGAGATGTGGGTGATTCTTTCGGCGAGGCCCGATTGTTGTACGGCAGCGACCGATTCCCCTCCACCGACCACGGAGGTGGCCTGGGATTCGGCGACAGCCTGGGCAATGCCGAAGGTGCCTTTGGCAAATTCGGGGAATTCAAATACGCCCATCGGCCCATTCCAGACGACGGTACGCGCGCCTTTGATGGCTTTGCTGTAAGCAACGACGGTTTCTGGGCCAATATCGAGGATGCGCCAGCCTTCGGGCACGGGGCCAGTGGCCATGACTTTGTGGTCGGCATCGGCAGCGAAACGATCGGCAATGACCACATCTACCGGCAGGCGTAATTTGGCGCCGGCCTGAGCGAGCAGCTGACGAGCGGTTTCAAGGGCTTCGTCTTCCACCAGCGAGTCGCCGACGGGGTATCCCTCGGCCTTGAAGAAGGTGTTGGCCATGCCACCGCCGATCAGGATGACATCAGCTTTGGTTAACAGGTTTTTGATGACGCCGATTTTGTCGCTGATCTTGGCGCCGCCGAGAATGGCAACGAAGGGTTTTTCGGGGTTGGCTATGACGCCGCCGAGGTATTGGATTTCTTTTTCCATCAAGAAGCCAGCCACTG
>JBMFPJ010000308.1:0-2892 GCA_049969175.1 Anaerolineae bacterium
CGCTCGCAGCGCGGCACCGGGCTGGGGCTGGCGATTGCAAAGGAAATCGGCCGCGCCCATCGGGAGGAAATCGAGGCGCAGAGTAAAATAGGCGAAGGACATGTTTACAACCGTGCAATAAACAGAGTACCCATTAAAATCTATTCTCAAGGAGTAGTCATGACGAACGGCTTATGGATTTCTCTCTGGCGGGTGGGTTTTGTTGCATTGATTGGCCTTGGGAGCACCTTGCTCCTGCATTGGAGCGTAGGGAGAATTGAAAAGCAAATGGAAAAGTCAGCCATGAGTGGGGAACGGCTGAAGCGTCTGAAAACCATGCTGCATGCGGGGCGCAGTCTGGGTCACATTTTGATTGCACTCATTGTCCTGCTCATGATTCTGCATGAATGGGGTGTTAATGTAACGCCTGTGCTGGCAAGCGCCGGTATTGTTGGGCTGGCATTATCCCTCAGCGCTCAAACACTGATTCAAGATTTTCTAGGCGGGGCGATCATTCTGGTCGAGAACCAGTTTGCCATTGGCGATGTCATCACTGTTGGGACGCTCACTGGCACAGTGGAGCAAATCACCCTGCGTGCCACCTACCTGCGTGACAATGAAGGGAAACTATATACCATCCCCAATGGCGAGATTCGCATCCTGGCCAATCTGACCAACCAATGGGCGCAGGTAGTCGTCACCTTCAATTTTGATGAGGACGCAGACATGGAACGCGCTTTAGGTGCGTTGGAAAAAGCCAGCCGCCAGGTGCAATCGGATGAAGAGCTGACCGCGGCGTTGCTCGAAACGCCGCGCGTTGTGGGCTACACCGGCTTCACCGACTGGGCAGTGCAATCCCAAATCATCGCCAAAACGCGCCCCGGTCAGCAATGGCTGGTAGGACGGAGACTGCGCAAAGCCGCGCTGGAATGCCTGCAAAAAGAGGGGATCCGCATGGCCCTCCCGCGCCAGCGGGTGGAAAAAGTAGAGTGAGGCAAAGGGCAATATATAAGGAGTACGTTTGGTCGCTGAGCCAGGCTGCGCGTGCCTTGACGGTGTAGATTGCGTCTTGAAGTTGCCCTTGTGCGCCGGGCAATTTCAGGCGTTGGATGATAATTTGATTGCAGCCGCTTTCGACAACGCCGCTGCCGATCATCAGGCCCATCTGGCGGAAGCGGTTATAGCGCATGCGTTCAGAATTGACCGAGAAGTAGTGTGCGTTTCGAGCGGATTCTCCTTGACGGAATCCACCCTTCGAGTAGAATCAATCCTGCCAGGGGCGATGGCGGAATCGGCAGACGCAGTTGACTTAAAATCAACCGGTGGTGACACCGTGAGGGTTCGACTCCCTCTCGCCCCACTCCCTCACTCCATCCCTCTAAGAAGTTCAACGGAGTGAGGGCAAAAACTATATTCTATGTTTTTCACCCGTCAACAACTCGAAGAAATCGAAGATAAAAGCCTGGCCCCCTACGGGATGCGCAGCAAAGACAGCAAAGGCCGCGCCTATCTGGACAAAGAACCAGAATACCGCACCGTTTTTCAACGCGACCGCGACCGAATCATTCACACAACCGCCTTTCGCCGCCTCGAATACAAGACCCAGGTCTTCATCAACTTCGAGGGAGATTATTTCCGCACCCGCCTCACCCACACCCTCGAAGTAGCACAAATTGGCCGCACTCTGGCCCGCGCCCTCGGCGCCAACGAAGACCTGGTGGAGGCCATTTGCCTGGCCCATGATCTCGGCCATTCTCCATTTGGTCACTCTGGCGAGACGGCGCTGGCCCGTCTGATGAAAGATCACGGCGGCTTCGACCACAACAAGCAATCCCTGCGCATTGTCACCGAACTGGAACAGCGCTACCCCGAATTCCCCGGACTGAATCTCACCTGGGAAGTGCGCGAGGGGATGGTCAAACACGAATCGGAATATGACATCGCTGACGCACGCGACTACAATCCCGAACTGCGCGGCAACCTGGAAACACAGATTGCCAACATCGCCGACGAACTGGCCTATACCACCCACGATCTTGACGATGGACTGCGCTCTGGCATGATCACCCCTCAAATGCTGGATGGAATTGCCCTGTGGGGCATCTTGTGCGAAACTTATAATTGGCGCGGGCCAATCCTCAACGACATCGAACGGCATCGCATGATTCGCCACCTGGTCGGCTTGCTCGTCACTGATATCATCTATGCTACCGAGGGCCGTTTGAAGGAAAGCGGTGCGCAATCCCCGCTCGACATCCAAAAACTTCGCTACAACGTTATCGGCTACAGCGAAGAGATGCAACGCCGCAATCGCGAGTTGAAGGATTTCCTGTACAATCATCTTTATCGGCATCACCGCGTGGTGCGAATGCAGGTCAAAGCCGAACGCATCATTACCGACCTGTTCAATGCCTATCGCGACGAGCCGTCCATCCTGCCCGATCACGTACGTTTTTTCATCCCCAAACGCGGGCTGGAACGCACAATCTGTGATTACATCGCCGGCATGACCGACCGCTACGCCATCGAAGAACACCAAAAATTGTTCAACCCGCAAGAAAAACCCTAGAAGTGTGAGAGTACTCTATGAATCAATCTGTGCAGTATTTAACCCCCGAAGGATATACCCGCCTCAAGGCAGAGCTGGAAGAGCTCAAAGGCCCCCGCCGCGAAGAACTTGCCAAACGCCTGCGTTCTGCCATTCAAATGGGCGACCTTTCTGAAAACGCCGATTACCACAAAGCCAAAGAAGATCAGGCTTTCCTCGAAGGGCGCATTCAGGAAATTGAAGCCATCTTGCGCAATGCAGTGATCATCGAGAAAAACGACAACAAAGAAATGGTTAGCATTGGTTGTCAGGTCACTATTCAGGAAGAAGGCTATCCACCAGAAACCTACCACGTTGTTGGCCCC
>JBMFPJ010000309.1:0-2890 GCA_049969175.1 Anaerolineae bacterium
CGTTTCAACGCTTTTTGTTCTTTTGTTGGGTAGGACAATTAATCAAAATGGCATTTTTTGCCTACGCCGGTTCGTTTTCGCTCAGCTGGTTGAGCACATTCATAAAAATAGGAGGATAGAATGACTGATTACAAGAAAGTAGATGCTTATCTGGAGGCTCACCTGGATGAGAGCCTGGCTGAACTCTCTCGCCTGGTTGCCCAACCCTCGGTAGGCGCTCAAAACTGGGGTTTACAGGAATGCGCTGCACTGGTTGGAGAGATGCTTCGCAAGCGTGGCTTTGACGTCGAAATCCTGCCCACCGACGGGGCACCGGTCGTCTTCGCCGAGCGCAAGGGCAAGAGCGACAAAACCTTGCTCTTCTACAACCATTACGATGTACAGCCTCCCGAACCGCTCGAATTGTGGGAGACCCCGCCTTTTGAACCTACCCTGCGCGATGGCAAACTGTATGGACGCGGCGTCAGCGACGACAAAGGGCACATCGTTGCCCGCCTTTTTGCCTTGGACGCCTTGCTGGAAAGCGAGGGGGACCTGCCCTGCAACGTCAAATTCATCATCGAAGGCGAAGAAGTAACCAGCAGCGCCCACCTGTTCGATTTCATCCGCAACCACAAAGATCGGCTGAAAGCCGACGCCTGCATTTGGGAGTTCGGCGGCGTGGATCATCGCGACGTGCCGATGCAATACCTAGGACTGCGCGGCATTTGCTATGTAGAACTCTCCGTCGAAACCGCCAGCATCGATGTCCACTCTGGCCTGGGCGGTTCGATCTTCCCCAATGCAGCCTGGCGATTGGTGTGGGCACTCAACACCCTGAAAGACCCCCAAGAACGCATCCTTATCCCTGGTTTTTATGATCGCGTCCGTCCGCCCACGCCACGCGACCTTGAACTCATGGCAGCCCTGCCCGACGTAGCCGAAGAATACAAAACCCGTTACGGCGTCAAAGAATTTCTCAAAGGCCTGAAAGGGGGTACCGCCTTGAAGGTAGAAGAAGTTTTCTCGCCCACCTGCACCATCTGCGGGCTGACCAGCGGCTATCAGGGCCCCGGCTCGAAGACCGTCCTGCCGGCTCGCGCCTCCGCCAAGGTAGATTTCCGCCTCGTCCCCGACCAGACTCCAGAGGACATCCTGCAAAAATTACGCTCCCACCTGGATGCCCAGGGCTTTCCTGATGTGCGCATCACCTATCTCGGCGGAGAACCCCCTGCTCGGACCGACCCCGATCACCCGTTCATTCGCATCGTCGTGGAAAGCGCCCGGGATGTGTACGGCGTCCCGATGCAAATTGTCCCGCTGACGGGTGGTTCCGGCCCCAATCATCCCTTCGTGCACGATCTCGGCCTGCCGGTTGCCACCGCGGGCATGGGCTACCCCGATACTCGCACCCATGCCCCGAACGAAAACATCCGCATTGACCTGTACCTTAAACACGCTCGCCACATGGCACGCGTCTTGAGCGAATTTGCCCGCTCGTAAGTGAGGCGGCAGCCATGCCTGCAAATCAACCCTCCGAAGCCGCTAAGACTTCGGAGGAGTTTATTTTGCATCGAATTTCACCAAGAAACGATACACAACCTTGCTGCCTGTTTTCAGGGCAGTGGAGGCCAAGCCGGTAGGCCATCTGTCTCGCTGGGAAAAGACCGCCTGCTCCGCCCACCCAAAGCCCGCTGTGTGGGCGGAACCCAGAGAAAGCGGATAGGGTTAGCCCTTCAACAACTCGCTATGACCGTTCTTCTCTTCCTCTTGTGGCAAAGCCAGTGGCGGCAACTCACTCAATGAGTTCAGGCCAAAGTGTTGCAAGAACTCCGGCGAAGTAGCATACAAAATAGGCCGCCCCGGCCCTTCGGCGCGACCGACCTCCTGAATCAGCCCCTTGCTCAACAAACTTTTCATCATGCTATCACTGTTTACCCCGCGAATCGCATCCACCTGCGGACGCGTACACGGCTGCTGGTAAGCGATAATGGCCAGAGTCTCCAGCGCCGCCCGGCTGAGATGACTGGTCGCCTCCAGCCCCAGAAAACGCTCCACCAGCGCAGCCAGCTCCGGCGCCGTCGTCAATTGCAAACGCCCGGCATGGCGTTGCAGACGCAAACCGCCCTCGCGCAGCGCCTCTTCCAACTCATTCAAACCACGCTCCACCACCGAGGCAGAAACATCCAGCGCCACCGCCAGTTGAGGCACCGTCACCGGCCCGGTGGCAACAAACAAAAGGGCCTCCAATTGGGCCGCTAAAGACAAAACACGGGTTTCAGATTCGCTCATGCTATAATTGCTCCGCTCAATTGCCTGAAATTTTACACGAAAATTGCCTGACAAATGACCCAAAAAAAACTCGCTCTTCCCTTCTTTTTTCTGATGCTTGCCCTGGCCTCCCTGGCCTGCACCATCTTCGTTGGCGGCCCCAACCTGCCCAACCCACCCGTGCCGGTCTCCCTGGAAGCCGCCCAAAGCATTCGCGAACAGGCCAAACAGGCCGTCGAAAACGCCGTCAACGGCGAAATCTCCCTGCAAATCAACGAAAGCCAGATCACCTCCTACCTGGCCTTCAAACTGGCACAAGATCAAAACCCTCTTTTCACCGACCCCCAGATTTTGCTGCGCAACGGCGAAATGCAAATCTACGGCAAAATCCAGCGCGGCCCCTTCGTTTCCAACCTGCTCATCACCCTGAGCATCACCGTAGATCCCGCCGGCAAGCCACTCATCATCATCAGTGACGCCAAATTCGGGCCGGTAAAACTTCCGGAGGGCTTCAAAGCCACCCTGAGTAAGATTATTGACGAAGCCTTCACCGGCGCAGTCGGCCCGGCGGCCACTGGCTTTCGTCTGGAAAGCATCACCATCGCTGAAGGCACGATGACCCTCAGCGGGAAGATTCGCT
>JBMFPJ010000310.1:0-2874 GCA_049969175.1 Anaerolineae bacterium
AAAATTACGCGAGTTATTATACCATGAGGCTTAAATGAAACCGATTCTCCATGTTGGGGTTTTATATTTCGCTAAATTTACCCATTCCGGGAGGAGCCATGTCTAAAATTTCTCTGGTAACAGATAGTACTGCCTACATTCCGGTGGATCTTTGTCAAAAATATACGATCACAGTCACACCACAAATCTTAATTTGGGGGGAACAAACCTTCCGCGACGGTGTGGACATCCAACCGGAGGAGTTTTACACCCGTTTGAAAACCACTAAAGTGATGCCGACCACCTCGCAAGTCTCGCCAGCTACCATGAAAGAGATTTTCTCAAAACTGGTAGAAGAAGGCTCGGAAATCATCGGCGTTTTCATCTCATCGAAATTATCCGGCACGATTCAATCAGCTGTTCAGGCCAAAGAGGCGATGGGCAGCGCGGGTGAAAAGGTCACCATTTTCGATAGTTACACCACCGCCATGGCCATGGGATTCCAGATCCTGGCCGCAGCGCGCGCCATTGAAAGCGGGGCCAACCTGAGTGAAGTGCTCGCCCTGTTGGAAAAAGCGCGTCAGAGCACCGGCGTTTATTTCGCCGTGGATACACTGGAATTCCTGCATCGTGGCGGACGCATCGGCGGTGCGCAACGCTTCATCGGGACAGCGCTCAACATGAAGCCCGTTTTGACCATTCAGAATGGCCGGGTGGAGGCGGTGGAGCGTATCCGCACCAAGAGCAAAGCCCTCGATCGCGTTGTGGAGCTGGTGCTTGAACAGGTCAAAGGGAAATCCCCCGTTCGTCTGGCCACCCTCCATGCCAATGCCGCCGAAGATGCCCGGCTGCTGCTCGAAAAGGCTGGCCAACAAATTGAAGTGGTCGAAAGCATCTTCACCGAGGTCAGCCCCGTAATTGGAACCCATGCCGGCCCAGGGACCGTTGGGCTGGCATTCATGGCTGGCATCTAACTCTTGAAACTTTTTTATCTCTCCCGCATCAAAATGAATGTAAGGTCAAATTCGATTCTCAGGAGAGTTCCCATGAAACGCAATATGTCTGATCTGGATCGCATCATTCGGGTCATCGTGGCTGCGGTCTTTGCCTATTTGTATTTCGCTCACATCGTCACCGGCGTGCTGGGCATCATCTTGCTCGTGTTGGCCGTTGTGTTTGTCCTGACAGCCATCGTCGCTTTTTGCCCGCTTTACACCCTCTTCAAATTCAGCACGTACAAGTCATAACCTCCAACATCTTCGAAGAAAGCGGATGGTAACACCATCCGCTTTTCTTTTTCCCAACTTAATCCTGTCTGGTGCTTCAAACAACCCTCCCCCATCCAAAAGACAAAAGTTGCGCTGCTGTCCAGACAGGCCAGAACCCCCTGAGGGGGGCAGGTGGACAGGGATGAGGGCATGATGAGCACCTCGAGTTTGAGAAAGCCATGTTGAACTTCGCATCGCATGGCCTCCGACAAGGGGAGCGGGTATAATCTAGATATGCCTCATTCCACTCCCCTTGTCATTGGCATTGCAGGTGGCTCCGGTTCGGGGAAAACGACGGTAGCCCAAATCATTCTCCAGCGGGTGGGACCCGATCGAATTGCTTTTTTGCAACACGACGCATATTACAAAGACCTGAGCGGATTACCGCCGGCTCAGCGCGCTGAGGTCAATTTCGATCATCCCAATTCTCTGGAAACCGAGTTACTCATCCGCCATATTGAGCAATTAAAAAACGGCCAGCCGGTGGAAGTTCCCATTTACGACTTCGCCACGCACAGCCGCACCCACCAGACCTTTACAGTGCAACCGCGACCAGTGATTCTGGTAGAGGGCATTCTCATTTTTGCCGAAAAAGCCCTGCGCGCATTGTTCGATGTCAAAATCTTTGTAGATACAGATTCAGATCTTCGTTTCATTCGCCGCCTGCAACGGGATATTGCCGAGCGCGGCCGAACGGTTGAATCGGTAATCAAGCAGTATCTAGCCACCGTCCGCCCGATGCACATGGAATTTGTAGAACCCTCCAAGCGTTACGCCGATGTCATCATCCCCGAAGGTGGATACAACACCGCCGCGCTGGACATGGTCGTAGCACGGATTGAAGCGTTGTTATAAATAAGCCTGAGGAAGGTTTCTCCTTCGCACTGCAGGCTTCGCAAAGTCGGTCAGCCTGCCCCCCCATATTTTTGAAAGGACCTGGAAACATGAAACAATGGAACACCCCACCCGCCATGCAAATTGATCCCCAAAAGAAATACACCGCGACCCTGCACACCGAAAAGGGCGATCTGGTTTTAGAACTCTTTGCCGATAAAGCCCCGCGCACGGTAAATAACTTTATCTTTCTGGCACGCGAAGGGTTTTACGATGGCGTGATCTTTCATCGGGTCATCGCCAATTTCATGGCCCAAAGCGGCGATCCAACCGGCAAAGGGAGCGGTGGCCCCGGCTACAAATTGGCCGATGAATTTCATCCCAGCCTGAAACACGACAAACCCGGTGTGCTCTCTATGGCCAATGCCGGACCGAACACCAACGGCTCACAATTTTTCATCACCCATGTGCCAACTCCCTGGCTGGATGGCAAACATAGTGTCTTTGGCCAACTGGTAAAGGGAATGGATGTGCTTTTATCCATTCCACCGCGCGACCCGATGCGACCGGAATATCCGGGCGTGAAAATTTTGAGCGTTACCATTGAAGAGGCTTAATCACTGGCAAATTAACCTGCTGCGCCTGCTCGCTTTGCTGGCAGTGATCGCCATCAGCGTGGGCGTGTATCTGATTCGCGACCGGGTCGGAGAATTTGCCGCGCTGGGTTACCCCGGCATTTTTCTGGTCGCCTTCCTGGGCAACGCCACCATCTTCTTGCCAGCCCCCGGCGTAG
>JBMFPJ010000311.1:0-2869 GCA_049969175.1 Anaerolineae bacterium
AGCGGCGTATCTGAGTGGTGGTGGCCTCGCCAGCGAGTTTGGATCCCAATTCCTCGGCTTTCTCGACCAGCCAATTGGGATCGCCATCTTTGACAATACGTTGGAGATCGGCTTCTGAAATGGTCATTTCATTCCTCCTTTCGGGTGAGCAATTCCGTCCACCTTGCGGCCAGTGCGGCGAAGCGGATGTTTTTGGGGTGAAGGCAACTTTGTGCCAGTCGAGCCACTGCTTCGCGTGCGGCTTCGTTCTCTTTTGGGATTCGTCCGCTCAGGCGGCTGAGGGCATAGGCACCGCGCCAGATCCACGGGCCGAGTTCGGTCTTGCCATTGTTCTTCTTTTGATATTCATACTGGGCGTAAATATTTTGCAGAATTTGCAAGAGCGCTCGGGAAGCGCCTTTCTCTCCTGCCAGGGCGGTTTCAATATCCTGCCGATAGAGGGTGACTTGTCCCCACTCTTCCCAACTCACCTCCAGACCGAGAAAATGGAAGGCGTTCTTTTCCATACCGGCCGAGTTGCGCAGGTAGGCTTTTGCCTTTTCCTCGGCATCCCCAGCGCGTTCGGCGGCCTGATAGAGCGGGAACTTTTCGCCTTCGATGGTAACCGCCCCTGAAATGGTCAGGCTGGGGTTATTGCCCGTATAGCGGCTGAATTCTGTTTGAATTCTCTCTGCCAGGATGGGCATCAAGTCCCATGCGCCGACGATGAAGAGATCATCGCCGCCAGAGTAGATGACGTACAGGCTTTCAGGTCGCCCATGCTCGCCCTGTACCTCCTCGCAGAGGATGTTCAAGTAACCGGCGAAGAACATATCCAGCGCCGCGCTCAAGGCCGAGGTGGCGGCCATGTTGCGTTCCTTGAGACCACCAATCATCACCTGTCCCAAGTTGTCTACGTCCATGCGCAGCACGCCAAGCCCCGGCATGCCTTTCGCATCTGCTGCCATTTGGCCAAAGGTGCGTACATCGCCGACTTCGGGCTTTTCCTCGCTCTCTTCCTGCCTTTCTTCCCAACGCTTGACATCTTCCTGAATAACATGCGGCGTGACGTTGGCGATGAAGCGGAAACCCTGCGCCCCTTTGCTCAAGAAGTCAGTGTCGTTGAGGGTGTACACTACTTCACCGCTCTTATCGAACGAGAACCACACACCGCCGATGCTGTGCAGTGCATCCTGCCAGCGTTCAGTCCTATCAGGCTTTTTTGTGCCAATAGAAAGGAAATGTGCCTCACCGAGCGAGCGGGCAAGTTTGCCAAAACTCTCACAAACCGGGCAAATGAAGGACTCCTCACCTGCCAGTTTTTGGCCTTCGCCTTTGCCCAGCGGCATCTGGCAAACGGCGCAGTAGCGGTTGCCGCGTTTCCCTTGCGGGGCAAAAAGCACATTCCACCTGGCTCCTACCGTCGTGGAAAAACGTGAGCGCTTGCGTTCGGCGATTAATTCCTTGACTTTGCGCGATGCCTGGTCGGCGAAAACATGTGTGCCAATATCCTCTCGCGAGAGCGGCACCCAGGCCAGCGCCAGAGCCAGGTCGCCCTGGAATTCATCCAACAAGGCTTGCTCCATCTCCGCATAGGCTTTTTCCAGGATTTCCGCTACTCTCCTACCATTGATGGAGGTCTGTAGCGACGGCGCCAGCAGCATGAAATTCCCTCCGGCTGCATAGATCACATTGGCCTGGCACAGGTTTAACTCTCTGAGCAATCTCTCGATCACCGCCTCACCCAACAATTGAAGGAAGAAACTGCGTCCGCGCAGTCCTTTGGCCGCTCCTTTGCTGGTGATCGTATAGACGAAGTCTTGAATGCCGGGAATATCTCCTCCGATCAGTGTGAATTGCTCTGCGGGAGCGTTTTGCCAGCCATTGCCGCTTGCGAAAATCAGGGCTGTCACTGCTTTCCATTGCTCGAAGAGCGAGACCCCCTCGTCCCCATATGTTGCAGGGAGAGACCAGGCATATTTGCGAAAGAGATGATAAAAAGCATGAAGCCGATGTGTCTCTCCCGCTTTCCTCCATTCATCGAAAAATTCATCCACAACGTTCTCGGCCTGCTGTGGCGGTGAATTAATCTTCTTCAGGGTGAGTTTTTGTGGCTGGAGAAATACCCTCGCGGGTTCAGCGCGCCCATCCAGATGCACGAGAGATACAATGGGACGCAAGGCTTTGGAAGACGTTTTCTCCCCTGCTGCTACACGTTGGTATTCTTCCCAATTGACGGATGGAGGAAGATCCCCTTTTGCCAACAAGCCACCACCATATTCGATCGTTGCTATATCTTTAGCCAAACTCCACCTCCAGGCAATTCGCGACTTGTTCGAGCATCATCAGTAGATCACGAAAATCCTGCGCGCATATTCGGCAATAGAGACCCAAATACGCGCCTTCATGGTATCTATTCAGGCATGTCATTGCGAGGAGCGTTCTGTGCGATAGCATCCCCTTTGGGGACGAAGCAACCGTCCAGATGCCAGATTTGCTTGTTGGAACAGGAGATTGCTTCGTGGCGCGAGGCGCCACTCGCAATGACATTTGCAATTGTTTTTTTCGCTATGGCTGAACAGTTACCCTTCATGAAGGCTAATGCCGCTATTATATAATCATACGTCATAACCCTCAACAATAATCTCGACTTTTGCACTTTGAAAATCGAGCATTGAAGTGATCTCGGCAGGGTGTTTTTCGACGTCATGTGGCAGTCCTGGGACAGCGCTTGGGCAAAAGCAGCGCTGATGAGCCATGTTGGGCGTCACAGACTTTGTGTCTGAGCATCTCGATACCAGGAGGCTGGGCCCCCTTCGGGCGTTATTTTCGAAGGGGGCATCAGAACAAACTCGGCTGGCTGGGTTCGGTTGGCAAGCCCTCCGCCTGG
>JBMFPJ010000312.1:0-2868 GCA_049969175.1 Anaerolineae bacterium
TCCGCCGAGAGCCGCACCCAAACTTCTCGCTCGTTGGGGCCGTTGAGAGTGATTTCATTGCGATCACCGCTGCGATTTTGCTGTAACCAGATGAGGACTTTGGCCAGCACGCGCATCTCTTCGACAGTGCGGGGTGCGTGGTTGCGCATCGCTTCCAACCGGCGTGGGCAGAGATAATTGCTTCGCCCCTTAAGCACGGCGGCGCGCACCTGCAGGCCCAGCGCGGCGCATAGATCAGGGATGTCCTTTTTGATCAGCTGATCTTGCAGGTTGATTGTGTTGGTGGAGATGACCACACGGGTGTTGTTCTGAACAGCAAACAGAGCAGCAGGGATCAGGTAGGCAAATGATTTCCCTACGCCGGTTCCCGCCTCGACAAGGAGATGGTCGCCGTGCGAAAGGGCCTGAGTCACCGCCCGGAGCATTTCCACCTGCTCTGGACGATGCTCATAGGCCTGGAAATAACGCGAAAACGGCCCCCCATATTCGAGTATGGAGGCAACTTCGTTGGGATCGAGGGGAAGGGGCGATTCACGCCGTTCGAGCGGAGGTGCCTCCTCGGCGGCGGGAGCAAACAAGGGTCCGGAGAACGAAGCGGAGCGCGCCACTTTGGGGCGAACGCCCTCTCTGGCGCGTCTTTGCAGCGCTTGCTGGAAGACCCACGTTGCCTTCCAATCGAGCGGTTCGCTCAAACGAACAATTTCGGCCAGCAGTTCGATGGGCAGTTCTCCCGCTATTTCGGAAAGGCGGAGAAAAACGTGCATGGTGACACGGGCATCATCCAGGGCGCGATGGGTGGCTGGCAAGGGAATGCCTAATTGCTGTCCGAGTGCACCGAGGTTGTAGCGACTGGCGGAGGGAAGCAATACCGAGGCCAGTTCGTAAGTATCCAGGGCGAAGCTGGAGTGGCGTAGCCCCCCTCTTATAAGAAAGCCGAGATCAAAGCCGATGTTATGCCCGACGATAATCGAATCGCCCAAAAAATTTTCCAGCTCCGGCAGGATTGCAGGCAGAGTGGGGGCCTGGCGGACCATGGCGTCGTCAATGCCGGTCAGGCCGGTGATGAATTCGGGGATATGCCGCCGGGGATTGACGAGGGTGGAAAATTCATCTTCTACACGGCGCCCGCTGAAACGGACTGCGCCGATCTCGATAATGGCTTCACGATTTTCGTCCAGCCCGGTGGTTTCAATATCTATGGCGACAAAGGATGTCATGGTAGAACAAGTGTACCATGATTCTTTTTGCGCAGATCCGTGCTGCAGTGGGAATCGTGACTTTCGGCCCGCTTATTTTTGCTAATTTTTATGACCAAATCAATACTTGCTGCCGCGGATGATCAAATCCGCGGTCAGTGGGCTGGATTTGACGATCTAGCGTAGCCCAGGTGAAGAGACAGGCCAGAAGGCCCTCAGGGGGACAGGTGCCTCTCCTACATCTGGCTGTTTCATCCGCTTGGCAGGCAGGTCCCGCCTCCCAGTCCATAGCAGGGCGAGCAATTCTAGGATTGCTCTTGGGAATCTATCACGACCGCGGAGATTTTGTGGGGATCACTTAATGAGTTGTCCACCTTTGGTTGCGGCTACGGAATTTTCAATATCTGCCCGACTGAAATTTGATTGATGTTGGTGAGGTTGTTGGCTTGAGCAATGGCTGCCACGGTAGTGCCGAACTTGCTGGCGATGATTGTCAGGTTGTCGCCGGGCTGAACGGTGTACGTCCGTGGCGTGGCTGAGGCAGGCGTTGAGGTGACAGGCTGGCTGCTCCCGCTGTCGGGACGGATATTGCCACTGGATGCCGGCACAGTGAGGACGATCCCTTCCTTGAGCAGCTGGGGATTGGCGGCAAGCAACGCCGAAAGCGAAAGGCCAAAACGGGCGGCGATCGCTTCGAGCGTGTCGCCTGCCTTGACGGTATAGGTCATGGCGGCAGGAGGTTGCCCCAAGCCGGCAAAACGATACAGGTCATCAAGTGAGCCGTTGAAGAAATTTAAATCCACGTTGGTTTTAATGCCTTTGACTTGGCCTGTCTCTGAATATTGCCAGAACGCCCAGTTTAACCAGCCTTTGGGTAGGGCGGGTTGCATGCCAGGAGTGTATGTGCCCGGATATTGGGCAATCCACAGCGGATAATCTTTCACCCAAGCAGGCGGTTCTCCGCTCGCTTCAGAGAAGTGATCCTTCAAAAAGTAATAACCGGAGTAGATGATCGGTTTTTTTCCGAAAGCCTGTTCTACGCGATCTAACCAGGTTTTGGCTTTAGAAATGATGACCGCGTTGCTCTGCTGATCGTGGGCTTCCAGGTCGAGGACGGGGGGTAATTCGCCGTTATCGTTGCGGGCCTTGACGGTTTGAATGAACAAATCAGCCTGTTTGATGGCATCCACATTGGGGTGGAAAAAGCAATAAGCACCGCGCAAAATGCCAACCGATTTTGCTCCGGCCCAATTCGTGGCGAAAGTGGGGTCTGTATAGGTTTCACCTTCGGTGGCTTTGATAAATGCAAAACGCACTCCGCTTGACTGGACCTGGCTCCAGTCGATTTCTGAATCCCAGTAAGATACGTCAATTCCGGGTACAGTAGCCATAGTTTCTCCTGCTCACGAATGTGGAAAATGAGATGCTTTTAGCGTAGCACAAAAAACGAATGGAAGCAAGAAAATGGCGAAGCATGAACCTTGCTGGTAATCGCCAGCTCTGCATCCAATGAGCCGAATGCGGTGAATTTTCTTTGTGAAATTGGCGAAATTCGGTATCTATTCAGGCATGTCATTGCGAGGAACGTGTGCCTGCGCTGTGCCGCAGGCACACGTGTGCGATAGCCTCCCCTTTGGGGACGAAGCAATCTTCCCCATGCCAGATTTGCTCG
>JBMFPJ010000313.1:0-2818 GCA_049969175.1 Anaerolineae bacterium
GGATTGAACAGAGCAATGGAAAGTTGATAAAGCCATAAGCACACTTCTTAACATCAGACATCAAAAAGACAGCCGCCTGTCAGCGGCTGTCTTTTTGATGCTGCTATGAGCCTAGATGAAGATGATTTAGGCGCCTTCGGTCATGTCCATGAAATCGCTGGCAGTGACCACGCCATCTACCTGCGGGAGGAAATCTTCCTGCTTCAGGCCGAACATGTCCACGGTCATTTTGCAGCCGTAGATTTTGGCGCCGGCGTCGTGCAGCATTTCAATGTATTCGCGCACTGGCGGAACGCCCAATTTTTTCATTTTCCATTTCATGAACCAGCTGGCAAAGGCAGTCATGCCCGGGAGAATGCCCAGCAAGTTGGGAATGCCCAGGTTACCGGTTGGCAACCCCATCAGGCGCATTTTGAAGCTGGTGTTGGCTACCGGGGCGACTTCGAGGCGATCCACGCGCTGTTTGGTGATCAAATCCAGCCCCCAGAAAGTGAAGAACAGGGTCACGTCAATCCCGTTGCCGAGAGCCGCCCAGCCCATAATCAGCGCCGGATAGGCCATGTCCAGGTCACCTTTGGAGCAAATGAAAGCGATCTTGCGGTTTTCTTCAGCCATGTCACATTCTCCTTTTCCTGAGGGATCGAATTACACGCAGCCTTCTGGCTTGCCCAGCCCGGCGATGCGTGCTACTTTCTTGGCTGGGCCTTTGGGGAAGAGCGCAAACAGGTCTTTGGTGGAAATGCCCGTGCCGCTGGTAATTTGACGCAGGGTGGGGGCTTTGCCGCTGGCCAGCCCAACCTGGCGGCAGTATTCGATAATTTTCCAGTGTTCAGGGGTCAGCTGTTCAATGCCTTCCTGTTTTGCCAGGGTTTCGGCAATTTCTGGCGTCCATTGATTGGGGTCGGTCATGAAGCCTTCTTCATTGAATGAGATTGCGGTCAGATCTGCTAACATGGGAGTTCTCCTTTTCCTAAGTTTTGGTTTTCTTGAGCGGCGTTTAGCCGCCAATTGCCTTGAGCAGATTGAGGGTGCGATAAAGCCCGCGGCGGACTTTCGGGTCGAAAAGGGCGCGCAACAGGGTGAAGAGTGAGACATTTTCGGGCGGTTCGGCCTTCAGGGCGTCTGCCAGGCGCTCGCCCATCGCTTCCACCTCCGCCGGCTCAAAGTCATGCACGAGTCGATTGGCCACCTTCAGGCCAGCACGCGCAAACTGGAAGTATCCCTCCCGCTCCAGGCGATCCAATTCCATCGTCACCTGATGGAAAATACGTTTGCCCATCTTTTGACCTTCATCGGCGAGTTCGGCCATGGCTTCTACCTGATCGAGTAATTTCACCAGCAGGCGAGTATCGCGGAGGACGCGCTTGAGCAGGAAAAGCAGATCGCCGAGATGAAAGTCATTGCCGATTTCGGCCAGTTCATCGATGGAGAGTTTGATGATGTGGTTGGCAATGGGAATGGCATCGTCCAATAATTCTTTCATGGCCTGTTGTTGCTCGCGCTGCGCCTCGAATTGTGCCAGGAGAGTATCCAGCTTTTGGTTGATTTGAGCGAATTCTTCGTTGCTCATGGCTGCTCCTTATTTCCACTTGCCGGCCATGGACATTTGCGATTCGAAGGGCATTTCACCGCCTTTGAGCAACACATTCCAGTAAATCCATCTGAACATCATCTTGCCCCAGTGGTTGGCCGGTGATTCGCGCAACAGGGAGAAGGGACCAAAACCGGGCAAGGGGAACATGCCGGGCAGTGGTTCGACCTCGTAATTGAAATCAATCAGCACGCCCTTCTCGTTGCCCGATTCGATAAAACAGTTGGCGTGACCATCAGACTTGGGGAGGGGTTCCAGGCCTTCCATGTGACGCAGAAGGTTTTCCACCACCACATCCAGCATGAAGTGCGCTACCGAGCCGGCTTTCGAAGCGGGGGCGTTGCTGGCATCGCCGATCAGCCAGATGTTTTCCCATTTTTCACTTTGCAACGTGTGCTTGTTGACCGGCACAAAATTGAGGGCATCTCCCATGCCCGAGGCACCGATGACATCTGCGCCTTTGTTGGTCGGAATGGTGATCAGCAGGTCGTAGCCGATTTCGCGTTCATCGTAGGAACGAATGACTTGTTTGGTGGTATCCACTTCCATGATGTTGAATTCGGCTTCCAGGGCAATGCCCCGGTCGGTGAGCATATTGCCCAAAATGGCTGAAGCGCGCGGTTTGGTGAACGCTCCAGGTAGAGGGGTGGCAAAGGTGATTTCGACCTTGTCGCGAATGCCACGCTCTTTGAAGAACCAGTCGGCCAGGAAGAGAAATTCCAGCGGTGCCACCGGGCATTTGATGGGCATCTCAGCCACGTTCAGCACCATGCGCCCGCCTTTCCAGAATTTGAGGAACCGGGATAGTGCGGTTGCTCCCTGCAGGGTGTAGAAGTCAAAGATGTTTTGCCGCCAGCCGCCATCCAGCATGCCCGGAATCTCCTCGGGGTGAATGTGGCTGCCGGTGGCGATGACGAGATAGTTGTAGCTGATGACCTTGCCATTGGGAAGCTTGATCCGGCTTCGATCGGGTTCGATCAGCTCAATATCGCTGAAAATCACTTCCACTGTGGGCGGAAGAAAATTGCGCTTGGGTTTGACCACTTCAGAAGGGGAGTAGATGCCAAAAGGAATGAATAGAAAACCGGGCTGGTAGTAGTGCGTCTCGTCGCGATCAACGATGATGATGCGCCACTCCAGGGGGGCGAGCGCGGCCGCCATTTTGTTGGCGACCATCGTTCCGCCTGTACCTGCGCCAAGGATGAGGAGTGTTTTCATACAAAAGTC
>JBMFPJ010000314.1:0-2809 GCA_049969175.1 Anaerolineae bacterium
ATCACTGGGGGGGTGCTGAATGGCTTCGGTAGGTGGGGGGAGTGGCGTAACTGGCGAAGGGGGTTGAGTGGGAGGCGGTGAGGTGGGAGTGCCAAAATCAATGCCGCACGCCAGGCTGACGATCGTCAGAACGGCAAACAAGAAAAGAAACGGCCGATAGGATTGGGAATGCATTTTCTCCTCCATGAATTGGTTGGAAGCAGTGTAGCACAGCCCTCCCTTTTTTACAAGCAAAAAGAATCCCCCGTTCTTACCAGGAGGGGAACGGGGGAAAGGTGGAGATGGCGGGAATCGAACCCGCGTCCGAAAGATTCGGCCCTCGGAAATCTACGAGCGTAGCCGGTCTAGGGGTGTCGTCACAGACGTCTCGTCCGGCGAGAACATTCTGTGACCAGCCGCTTTGGGCCCGAAAGCCCTCTTTCGCGCAGGTAGCGGCGTCGTGCGCGGCATTCCACCTTTGTCACGCCCGATCCGTCACCGGGTGGAAGACGGGGACGGTGGACGCGGCCTCACTTCTGGAGACCGACTGTTATGCCATCGCCTTAGGCGGCGAGGGGCATAGCAGCATAGGAAGTGCGGTTGGCACTTGTTTTTTTGCGCTGATTTTACGAGGTCGGCGCCTCTCGGCTCGCATTCCGGGACCAGCCTCTTCCGTCGAAGCCAGTCATCCCCAATTGACGTTTTTATTATAGCATGAATATAGTACAATGGTAACTGTTGAATGTTTTCTTTGTGCTAGACTACTCGCCTGAGGAAAAATGGCCGAAAAAATCCTAATTGTAGATGATGACCTGGATACCTTGCGGTTGGTTGGTCTGATGCTGCAACGGCAGGGGTATCGCATTGTCGCAGCGGCCAATGGGGAACAGGGATTGGCAAAAGCCCTGGAAGAACGACCCGACCTGATCTTGCTCGACGTGATGATGCCGGACATGGATGGCTATGAGGTTGCCAGGCGCTTGCGGAAGAATCCCGTCACGGCCTCCACCCCCATCCTCATGTTCACGGCGAAATCTCAAATTGATGATAAAGTCACCGGTTTTGAAGCCGGGGCAGATGATTACCTGACCAAGCCCACGCATCCTTCTGAACTGCAGGCGCATGTGAAAGCGCTTCTGACGCGGGCCTCACAACAACAACGCGAAGAAAAGCAATCTCCCGCGGTGGCTCAACCGCAGGAGGGGTTTATCATCGGGGTGCTGGCTGCGCGTGGCGGCATGGGTGTTTCCTCCGTGGCGCTCAACCTGGCTACCAGTTTAGCCGTCCGTACGCAAGCGGAGGTGATTCTGGCCGAGATGACGCCCGGCCGCGGCATTTTAGGCCTGGATCTGGGAATTGCGGCTGGCGAACAGCTGGTTGACATCCTTTCGGGGAAAACGATAGAGATCACTCGCGAAAAAGTGGATTCAGCCCTCATTCCTCATCCCTGCGGGTTGAAATTGTTGCTTGCTTCTGAAAATCCGCGCGATGTGCACCTGACTACCCAGATTGGTCATTATGAAGCCCTGGTCTTGCGCCTGGCCTCGCTGGCTCGCTTCGTTGTGCTGGATCTGGGGGTGGGGTTGCCGCCTTTCGTGCAGAAGATTCTTCCCTTATGCCATGAGCGCATTGTGCTCACTGAGGGGGTGGTGAATACCATTCGCCTGACCCGAATTTTAATTGATGCTATTTGTGACCTGGGGATTGACCGTAAAACCATTGCGGTGGTTTTGAACAATCGGGTTCGCTCGGAAGCGCAAATGCAATGGATGCAGGTGCAGGAGAAATTGGGACATTCGATCGCTGTCACCCTGACGCCTGCGCCTGAGCTGTTCCTGCAGGCAGCCAAGTTGCAGACGCCGCCGGTGTTGTCTCAGCCGACGAACGTGACCTCGCAGCAATTTTTGAAACTTGCCGATTTGATTTTGGAGCACGAAAAGGCCAGATGATCTCTTTTTCCAGCCAGACAGCGGAGGCAATTGACTTCACCGCGGGCTTGTTCCGCCGGGCAAAGCGCGCCGTTGTGTTGACTGGGGCCGGCATTTCCACTCCTTCGGGGATTCCTGATTTTCGTTCGGAGGGGACCGGCTTATGGTCCCGCGATGAACCGCTGGAAGTGGCCTCTTTGAGCACATTTCGCACGGCGCCGGAGAAGTTCTTTGCCTGGTTTCGGCCATTGGCTGGTCAGATTTTCAACGCCCTACCCAATGCCGCTCATCGCGCCCTGGCTGAGTTGGAAGCCGCCGGTCGCCTGCAGGTGATCCTCACCCAAAACATTGACACCCTGCATCAAAAGGCTGGTTCGCGCCATGTGGTTGAATTGCATGGTACCATGCGGACGTTGACTTGCGTGCACTGTTACTTTCGGACAGAAGCGATCAATTTTTTGCCAGCGTTTGTGGAACGTGGCGAAATCCCTCGTTGTCCTCAGTGTGGCAACATCATGAAGCCAGATGTGATTTTATTTGGCGAGCAACTGCCCCAAACTGCCTGGCTGGAAGCACAGCGTGAGGTGCGGCAGTGTGATTTGATGCTGGTGGCTGGTTCATCATTGGAGGTGTTGCCGGTGGCTGGCTTGCCTCTGCAGGCGATTGATCGCGGCGCGCATCTGGTCATTGTCAATAACAGCCCTACCTATCTCAATGTCCGGGCGGATGTGGCAATTTTAGATAACGTGGCTGAGATGATCCCCGCAATCGTGGAGCGAGCGTTATATGGCTGAAATAAGAACCGAACGTTTGGATGGCTACCGGCGCCTCATTGAGATTTCACGCGATCTCGCCTCTACACTGGACCTGGATATTTTGCTTTCGCGTATCGTGCACGCTGC
>JBMFPJ010000315.1:0-2807 GCA_049969175.1 Anaerolineae bacterium
CCCTGGCCGTTGAATTTGCCCTTTCAGCCCTGGGGAAGCGCATCTGGCCAGGCGATTAAGCCTTGTATCCCCTCTATTTTCGGACTAAAATCACCTCATGACTGCCTACGGTCCCATCCTCGTCGTCGAAGATATTCCCAACATCCTGGAGTTGCTGGAAATTACCTTGCGCTTCAAAGGCTATCAGGTCATCACCGCCCGCAACGGCGAAGAGGCCTTGCAAAAAGTAGCCGAACAAAAGCCAGCGCTCATCATCACCGATATTCTCATGCCCAAGCTGGATGGCTTTGCCCTGGTGCAGAGACTGCGTACTAACCCCCCCACCATGGAAATCCCGGTCATTTTCCTCTCCGCCACCTACGTGACTCCCGAAGACAAAGCCTTTGCCATGAGCCTGGGGGCCTCTCGTTTTCTGGAAAAGCCTATCGACACCGAAGAATTTTTGCTCACCATCGCCGAACTGCTTACCCAGGGTGAACCTACTCCCCCCCGCCCCCTGGCCATGCACGACTTTTACCTGGGCTATCGGGCGCGGCTGGAAAATAAATTACGCCATAAAAATATGCAGATCGCCCGCGCCCAAAAACTGCTCCCTACCCTGCCGCCCGATCAGCGCGAATCCTACGCCCTGTTGCTGGAACAATCGTTGCGTGATCGCACCGAAATCGAAGCCGAATTGCGGGAAATCTATCGCATTCTGGATGAATTACAACAATAACAATAAATGATCACACCTGCTCTGGAACACCTGGAACAACTGGCTCGACACGCCGGCGAGATTCTGCGCGCCGGCTATCAGCGCGAACATCAGATTCGCTATAAAGGGGTGATTGATCTGGTCACTGAGGTGGATCACCAATCCGAAGCCTATTTACTCAACGAGATCGGGCGGCTCTTCCCCGGACATCATATCGTTTCCGAGGAAAGCGGCGTGATCAACGGCGATTTGCAGGCGCTCTGGTATGTGGATCCGCTGGATGGGACGGTCAACTACGCCCATCATATCCCCATCTTTTGCGTTTCCATCGCCTTTGCCTGGCAAGGAAGGGTACAGCTGGCCGCGGTGTACGACCCGCTGCGCGACGAGATGTTTACGGCCGAGCGCGGCAAAGGCGCCTTTTTGAATGGACAACCGATTCATCCCTCGGCAGTCACCGATTTGGAGCACAGTTTGTTGGTGACCGGTTTCCCTTACGATGCCTGGAATACGCCCCAGGACAACTTCGCTAATTTCGTCAAAATGGCAAAGAAGTGTCAGGGAGTACGGCGGCTGGGTTCAGCCGCATTGGACGCCTGCTACGTGGCCGCCGGGCGGTTTGATGGTTATTGGGAGCTTTCTCTCAAACCCTGGGATGTGGCCGCTGCTGGCTTGATCGCGGAAGAGGCCGGGGCGATTGTTACCAACATGGACGGAAAGGCAGATTATCTTTCCAGCCCACAATCTATCCTGGCTGCTGCTCCTGGGTTATACGAAATTATGTTTAAAACTTTAGGGGATGCCACCTGATCAGCCACACGAAAACGATCAGGGGAGGAGAAGCCCGATTTAGCGGTAGCCGCAATGAGGTCCGCTGTGAAGCGAAGGGGGGAGGAAAGCACAGGGGGCAAAGGGAAACGTCCGGGAACGCTTCGTTTATTCTTGCAGCAACATTTCCATTGGCAATCCAATAGTTGAATTGCCCTTCGCTGTGCTGCTATAATGCGAAGGGTAATGCCATCCGTTCCGATCAGCAAGACGAAAATCGTCATTCCGCATCGCCGCCCCGAATTGCTCTCCCGCACGAGGTTGCTGGAGGGCCTTTCCGCGTTACTCGACCGGAAGTTGATTTTGCTCTCGGCGCCCGCCGGTTACGGGAAGACTTCGTTGCTGATTGATCTGGCTCATTCGGTTTCGCAGCCGGTGTGCTGGCTTTCGCTCGATTCGCTCGATCGCGATCCGCAGCGGTTTATGGTGTACCTGATCGCTGCCTTGGGGGAGCAATTTCCTGAAGTGGCACGACCAGTGCTGACTCAGCTGAATGAGTTGAAGTCGCTGGAGGAAGATGCCGAGGCGTTGTTGGTGGCACTGACCAATGAGCTGTATGAGCAGGTTGAGCAGGATTTTCTGCTGGTGATTGATGATGTGCATCTGGTAGAAGATGTGCCGGCTATCATGAATTTGCTCAACCGTTTTATTCAGCTGGTGGATGAGAATTGCCATCTGATTCTTGCTTCGCGTACGTTGCCTAATTTGCCCGATTTCACTCTGATGGTGGCACGCGATCAGGTGGACGGTTTGAGTTATAGTGATCTGGCTTTCCTGCCACAGGAGGTGCAGGCGTTATTCGCTCAGAATTTTCATCAGCATCTTTCGGAGGAGCAGGCGCGGCAATTAGTAGAGCAAACCGGCGGTTGGATTACGGGGATGATCCTTTCGAGCATCCCTGCAGCAGGGCAGGTTGCGGGGGTGAATACGTTTTCGTATCTGGGGCGACAGGTGTTGGATCAACAACCAGCGGAGTTGCGCCTGTTTTTGTTGCGCACTTCGTTGCCGATGGAATTCAATGCCAGTTTGTGCGAGATCATGCTCTCGCCTTTTTACAGTGAGCCTCCCAATTGGGCACAGTTGATTCATCAGGTAGTGGAGAAAAACCTGTTTGCTCTGCCTGTGGGAACCCATGAGCGCTGGTTGCGCTATCATCCGTTATTTCGCGATTTTTTACAAGCACGGTTGCGGGAGGAACGTCCGCAAGAGGTGCGTCCGATTCTGGAGCGGCTGACCTATGCTTATGAGCAGCTGGGGGAATGGGAAAAGGCGTATTTTACCT
>JBMFPJ010000316.1:0-2801 GCA_049969175.1 Anaerolineae bacterium
CGCTTTGAAGATCTTTCCTGGATGGACGTGCAAGAATATCTCAAACACGATGACCGCCTGATGCTGGTCTTGGGCGCCACCGAGCAACACGGCTATCTCAGCCTGTTGACCGACATCAAAATTCCGTTGGCGTTGGCCGATTCAGCCTCCCAGCAAAGCGGAGTTCTGGTTGCCCCACCCCTCAATTTTGGCATCTCTCCCTACTTCATGGACTATCCCGGCACACTGAGTTTGCGCGTGAGCACACTTCTGGCCACGGTGGAAGACCTTGTCCGCTCGGCCGTGCGGCACGGCTTCCGGCGAATTCTGATCATCAACGGACATGGTGGGAACTCCCCGGCGCGTCAGCACTTGAACGAGGTGGCCGATTCGCTTTCCGGCGTAAAACTGGACTGGTACGACTGGTGGCTTTCACACTCGGTGGAAGCCGTGGCCCAAAAACACAACATCAAGCCCGCTCACGCTAACTGGCTGGAGGCATTCCCCTTCACCATTGTGAGCGAATTGCCCACTGAAAACAAAACGCCCCCGCACATCCCCCGCGCCATTCTGGATTCCCAAACAGCCCGCAGGGTTTATGGCGATGGCTCGTTTGGCGGCCCCTATCGCGTCCATGATGACATCATGCACGAAATCTTTGCCGCCGCGTTGCAGGATATTTTGCAGCTCTTGAAATTTGAATGATTGAGTCTACTGCAACAAGAACGTTTTTCATGCAGGCAGCGGAGGGAAGAGGTAGGGGCAGGCAATGACAATTTGTTGACGATTTCACCGCTTGTATGGTATTATTCGCCCGCTAAAAAACCAGCCTGAAAGGGCTGGCAGTCTGTATTGATAGATATAGGTAAAAGAGGAGTAGCATATCAGCGCAAACGAATTTCGAGTCAATGAAGGCATCCGCACTGCGGAAGTCCGCCTGATTGGGCCAGATGGCAGCAACCTGGGCATTGTGCCGATCAAGCAAGCCTTGCAAATTGCGCGCGACGCCAACCTGGATCTGGTGGAGGTCTCTCCCAATGCCAATCCGCCCGTTTGCCGGGTCATGGACTTTGGCAAGTTCATCTACGAACGGGCGAAGAAGGAACGCGAGGCGCGCAAGTCGCAGACAAAAATTGAAGTCAAAGAAATCCGCCTGCGCCCCAAGACCAATGAAGCCCATCGCGGCTTCAAAGTGGACGACGCCCGTCGCTGGTTGCTCCAGGGACATAAAGTTCGAGTAACGGTCAAGTTTCGCGGTCGCGAAATGGATTACCCCGAAATTGCCCTGGAGGACTTGAAGGAAATCGCCCAGTCTCTTTCCGATGTCAGCATCATTGAGACTCCGCCCCAAATGGAAGGTCGCACCATGCTGGTAGTGCTGGCACCCGCCAAAGGGGCAGTGAAAAAGAAAGAAAAAGGCGATTCCCCCTCCGTCCAGCCTGAGGCGTAATAGAAAAAAGCCCAAGGATGAAAGAGTCCGCGGGAGAACGTCTCAGCCCGCGGTTCATTTTGTTTGAAAGGAGTAAAATACTGTGCCCCGCAAGCAGAAAGCAGGCAAATTCAAATTGAAGACCCACAAGGCCACCTCCAAGCGGTTTCGCCTGACGGGTTCTGGCGTTCTGGTGCGGACGAAAGGCGGCAAAAGCCACCTACGCCGTCGCACCTCCAAGCGCACCAAAGCGTTATTCACCGAGATGATCCCGGTCAATGGTCGCGGCATCATCAAGCGGGTGAAGCGCCTGGCGCCCAACATGGAAGACTAGATTCCTTCCCAAAATCTTTTTAGTTGCGGCTACTGGGTGTACGCAACTGGCGTAACTCGCCGACGCCCAGCGGTTCGCAGGAGGTAAAATCAATGGCTCGTGTAAAGGGAGGCCCGCGAGGGCATCTTCGTCACAAGAAAGTTTTGAAATACACCAAAGGCCAGCGCGGCGCCAAGCACCTGCTGTTTAAGCGCGCCAATGAGGCTATGCTGAAGAGCATGTGGTATGCCACTCGCGATCGCCGCGTGCGCAAGCGCGACCTGCGCAAACTGTGGATTGCCCGCATTAACGCCGCGGCTCGCCTGAATGGCACCACCTACAGCCGCCTGATCGCGGCCATGAAAAAGGCCAACATCCTGATCAATCGCAAAATGCTGGCCGATCTGGCACTGCGCAACCCCACAGCTTTTTCGGCCATCGTTGCAAAAACCAGATAGATTCATCCACAAATAAAAAAATGGCGACCTTCAAGCGGTCGCCATTTTTTTATTCGTATGCCAAAGAGGTCAGGCGCAGCAGGCGCTTCCAAAAAATTTATTCGGGGCGTTTATCCAGCGTGACGGTCACATCCAGCTTTTCTTCACCGCGCAAAATAGTCAACACCACCTGATCACCAGGGGATTTATGGGTGATGAGATAGGCTAACAATTCGTCAAAACGACGAACCGGATGGTCATCAATGGCGACGATCAAATCACCGCCGGCTTTCAAATTGGGGAAGGTGGTGGGACGTGATCCACTACGCAAACCTGCTTTATCGGCCGGGCCGCCCGGCACAACATTGGTGATATATGCACCCGTAAAGGATTTCAGCCCCAAAGCCTCGATCTCAGCCAGCGACAAATCGTCTACTGAGCCAATTCCAAGATAAGGATAGGCATACTTCCCATCGCGAATCAACACCGGCACAACTCGCTTGACCACGTTGATCGAAATCGCAAAACCAATCCCTGAATTGAGCGGCTCACCAGTCGTAGTGAAATTCGTCGTGCGGATAGCACGATTGACGCCGATCACCTCACCGTTCAAATTCAAGAGCGGGCCGCCCGAATTTCCCGG
>JBMFPJ010000317.1:0-2798 GCA_049969175.1 Anaerolineae bacterium
CGAATCGCTCATCGCCGAGCTCTCGCCTGCTCTCATGGTGCACACCGGCCCTGGAACCACCGGCCTGTGTTACTTACCAGCTGAAATCTAAGGGAGAAAACAATGGATCCGCGTCCCACACATGGACTTTGGGCCGATCTGGCCCGCCCCGATCTTCCCCCCGCCGAGACAGATTTCACCATTCTCGGCATCCCCTACGATGACGCCGTCTGCGCTCGAAAAGGTGCCGCCCAGGCTCCGGAGCGCATTCGCTTCTGGAGTCAACACCTGACGCCTTTCAGCGAAGACCGCACCCGTCTGGCGGATGTTCGCATCTGCGACCTGGGCGATCTCCCCGTCACGGATCAGGCGCGGGACTTTGAGCGGATTCGCCGCCTCGTAGCCGATCTACCCAATTTACCGATTCTGCTCGGCGGCGACCACTCCGTCACCATCCCCATCCTGCAAGGCCAGCGTCAACGCTACTCCGCCCAGCGTCTCGGTCTGCTCTGGTTGGATGCCCACCCCGATCTGTGCGATGTTTTTACCGGTTCCCGTCTCTCTCATGCTTGTGTTTTACGCCGTGGCCTGGAAGCCGGCATTCAACCCCAGGATGTCTGCCTGGTCGGCCTGCGCGCCTGGGAAGACCAGGAAATAGGCCTGATCGAAAACGGTGGTATGCACGTTTTCACCGCCGCCGATGTAACCGAACTGGGCCTGAAATCGGTCGCGACCGATGTGCGCAAAATCCTGAGTCGCTGCGATGCCATTCACATCTCACTCGACATTGACTGTCTCGACCCTGCCTTTGCCCCCGGCACCGGAATACCAGAGGCCGGCGGCCTGAGCACCCGTGAAGTGCTTACCCTGCTCAAAACCTTACAAGGTCTGCCCCTCGTTGGTCTGGATGTTGTCGAAGTTGCTCCGCCCCTCGATCCCTCCGAAGCAACCGTCTTCGCCGCATTGAAAATCATCATGGAATTCGTTGCGCTGGTAGTACGTGGCCGCTTTGCCAACAAGAATATCTAAAATTTTGGTAACTGCTCACCCTCCTGTCATTGCAAGCCGCCCGAAGGGGATAGTATCTCGACTTTGTATCTTTCAGACATGTCATTGCAAGGAGTGGCGCCTAAGCGCCACGACGAAGCAATCTCCCAAACGAAGCAGAGATTGCTTCGGGCACGGAGTTTATCCTGAGCACAAACGAAGGACGCCCACACAATGACAAATCAAAAGCAAGCCTGAGCCATGAGCAGAAAAACAGGCTTTTGACCCACAAAACCTGTCTACAAACACACAGCGACTGCCACAATGGCAGTCGCTGTGTGTTTTTGGGATTTTCTGGCGGGGAGGACAGGATTCGAACCTGCGACCGAGGATTTCGCCCCGGTAACCGCTTAGCAGGCGGCCCCATTCGACCACTCTGGCACCTCCCCGTGCGATTTGCGATTGGAATTGACGATCGCAATATAAAATCAAAATCGCAAATCGTCAATTGTGCGGAGGGAGTGGGATTCGAACCCACGTGGGTGTGACCCCAACTTGTTTTCAAGACAAGCGCCTTAGGCCACTCGGCCATCCCTCCGAGGCGGGAGGATTTTACCACAAAGTGAACAAGGGTAAAGGATATTTTCAACCGAGCAGGCCATTTTGCCTATCTCCTTCCCCGCTATCCAGCGCTCCTGTTCAAACCCGCATTGCCATATAATGAGGCCAGCAGAACAGAGATATGGATTCATGGTTATCTTTGAATTGTCCCTGCGATTCCGCCCTGCGTTGGACAAAAGAACATCTGACGCAGGCCGGCCTGCGCACCGTGCAGACCTTCGACCTGCAATCGGCGCGCCATGCTTCCGGCGATTGTCCCTGCCCGCATCACGGCACGGCGGAGTGCGATTGTCAGATGGTGGTGCTGCTGGTCTATGGCGGGACAGACGATGTTTCGACGCCGCTTACGCTGGTTCTGCATGGCAGTGACGGACAGACGCGCTTCTCCATTGCGGATGACCCAGCCCGGCAAGCAGACAGAAAACAGATTGCCGCCATGTGAAGAACGAACTGCCCGTCCCCACCACCATCCACTGGCACGGCGTCGAAGTCCCCAACGCCATGGACGGCGTACCTGGTGTCACGCAAGACCCCATCCAGCCGGGCGAGACCTTCACCTATGAATTCACCGCCAAACCCGCAGGGACGTTCATGTATCACTCGCATTACGAAGGCGATGTTCAGGTGATGGCTGGCTTGTATGCGCCGTTCATCATTGACCCGAAGGAACCTGAAGCCAACCCGCCTGCAGTGGACAAGACCCTGATGATTTCCGAATGGCTGGTGCGCGGCGGGCAGACCTATGCCGCCATGCCGATGGCTGGCATGGAACCCAATTATTTCACCATCAACGGCAAGGCGTTCCCCGCCACCGAAACCATCACCGTGAAAAAAGGCGAGCGCGTCCGTCTGCGGCTGATTGCCATCGGGCAGTTCATCCACCCCATGCACCTGCACGGTTTTCCCTTTGAAATTGTGGCGACCGATGGACATCCTGTGCCTGAAGGCGCGCGGCTCATCAAGGATACCGTCAGCGTTGCGCCGGGCGAACGCTATGACATCGAGTTTGTGGCAGCGGAAGCCGGAATGTGGATGCTGCATTGCCATATTCTGCATCACACTACCAACGGCAACGTCGAGCCGGGCGGCTTGATGTTGATGATCAATGTCGTTGAGTAACTCACCTTACGCCGTAGGGCGAGATTTATCTCGCCCTACGAGTTTCCGCAGCCTGAGCGCCAAAGGCAAATCTAGTGCGATATACTATAAAT
>JBMFPJ010000318.1:0-2790 GCA_049969175.1 Anaerolineae bacterium
GAGGACGCAACCTCTGCCGGTGCCGTTGGCATTTGCGGAGCGCAGGCGGTCAGCAGGAAGAGAGCAAAGAGAATGGGGACAAAACTATTCCGCATAACCTTCACGCAAGCAGTTTGACAAACTGAACTCCAATTTGCCGACAGCGATTGAAAAGTTTCTTATCCGCAGTGTAAAACTCCGCGTTCAGGCGTTCGGCCAGAGCGAGGTACTGGGCATCGTAGGCTTTCCCTTGTTCTAACCGTTCCGCCCAGTTTATGGCAGCAATAGCCAAATCGCGATCCAAAGGAACACTGACCAGATTCAGGCGAAAAAGAAGATCTATACCGGCCCGGGCTGCTTCTCTTTCAATTTCTTTCCTGGTTTGAAGCCAGTACAAAGCCGAGACAATTTCGTAGTACCACAAATCTGGCGCAGCAATCGCGACCTTTTGTTGGATCCATTGCTCCATCAAGGTGCGACAGGCGCCTGAGTATGGCATCAGACGCACCAGCGCCACGCCGAAGTTGGCATCTATGACCACTGATGCCATACATCCTCCATCTGGCGCTCCCGCTCTTCACGAGCCTCATTGACCGGATCCCCCACATAAACCCCATATTGGGCTGTGGCTTCCCGGATTCGATCTAACCCCTTCAAGGCTTCCAGCGCTTCCATCTGTGCCTTACGGTCTTGTTCGGCAAAGTACTCGTCCAGAATCTGGCGAACAACTTCAGAGATACTTTTACCTTCCCGGATCGCCATGTGCCGCAGGCGATGATCCTGCTCATCATTCAAAAGCAGTTGAGTGCGATGCATATTTCACCTCCGCACTCATCTTAGCATATGTACTTAATTGTGTCAAGATGTAATTGTGTTGTTGTTCACCCCCACTTCTCCAGCCAGAAGTGGCTCAAATCCCCCGCCTTTGCCTGCTGGGCCAGGGTGCGCAAATCGGTAGCCCGTCCCGGAATACCCATGGCTTTCAGGCGCTCCACCATCCAGTATCGTGTGATCGGGGTCGAGACGATGAGATTGACCTGCCGCATGCGCGCCCATTTTGCGGGCTTTACGCGGGAACGGGTCTCCACCTCGCAGTAGTAGAACCAGCCTTCGGGGTCGGTCAGTTTCAGGTCGGGCTGGAACCAGGGGGTTTCCTGCGGATTGAACGGCATGACCTCGGCTTTCCACCCCCGCAGGCGCGCCTGATAGGCCGCCTTCAGCACCAGGGCAGCATGAAACGCCTGTACCTCCCCTTTGTGCAATCGGACGATTTTCTCCCAATCGCTTTCCACCGGCTCCACCCCCAGCGCCCGGGAAAGGGCTTTGCCGTAATCGGTCAGGTTGATCACCCGAAGCCGCCCTTTTCCGCCCGCAAACAGCACCCGCGATTCAATCAGCGGATCAAGCAAATCGAGCATTGAATCAAACACAACATGAATTGATTTGCTGTCAATTCGTGTCAACCGCACCAGTTCCGGCGCGGTTGAAACGCCTGTTTGGGCCATGAGCAAGACAATTTGCACCATCCGCCTCCAACGGGGTCGGCGGTATGCCCATTCCAGGCGGCGGAAACCATCAGGTAATGTTTCGGGGATAACAATGTCGTTCATGATTTACAGGTTACCAAAAACACCAACCAAAATCAACTTACAAATACCTAACAATACATTATTTTACCAGCCATCCCATCTCCGTGTGCGTAGTCTCCACTATAGGCCAGCCCCTCCTCCCTTTTTTTTCTCTCTCCCCCGTTTCTGCCTCGCAGCGTCCTGCTCTTTCTCCCCAGATTTGTTCGGCTTCCTCAAGCAATGTCCACGCCAGGCTTTGCGCATCCCACTCCTTTGCCCGGATCTCCAAACGAAACATCAACGCCTCCAGTTCCCCCTCCTGCCCGGCAAACCCCGCATGAAGCACCACCACTCGTTCAAAAACAAAAACCTTCCTCGAACGCTCCGACACAATCTCACGTCCGCGCATCTTTCGACTGTCGGCAATAATGGCGATGCCCTGGGGGTGCATCACAATCAGTCCTGCGCTCATCGGTCAGCCTCACTTGCCTCAATGCGTTTCCGCCTCAGGCCCTACCACCTCGCTGACCGTTAGCACCCATCGCTCTACCTGTTCGGGCGCGCTCTCCTGACGATGGACCACCAGTGTCACCTCAAACTTTGTCACCAAACGCGCCAGCACCTGAGCAGCCGTCTCCGGTTCCTCTTTCACAAAACGACGCATCAACTCCAGCAACTCATCCCGGTTTTCCATCTCGCACCTCACGGCTCACACTTGCGGATTTCCTCGTCGAACAGCAGGTAGAGCAGAATATCCACGCTCAACTGGAGCAGGATACCCGGCTCCTCATCAACCACCGCCTCCGGCGGGAGCAGTTCCACCGCAACGGCATCTTTGCCGGGCATGGAGAGCAGATCCGCCACGTACCAGCCCGCGACCTCCTCCAGCGTGAGTTCCGTCTCTTCGGGCGGACGCACCCGAACCATCCGCTCCACCGGCAGCAGAAAGCCGTTATCCAGAATCACCGCTGGTAGATCGTACTTCCCCTCATCCTTCGGGATGAAGTCTCGCACCGTCCGCTCGGCGGTATTCTGGATAAGCCACTCAACCAGACAGACCGGCGGCAAATCCTGTACCTGCATCATCACACACCCGTGTGTCGGGCAGCGCTCGAACTCGTCCAGGTTGTACTCGTGATTGCGAAATGCGTAACTCATTTTTCCTCCCAAGAAATTTGGATTTTCCTGTGCCGCAAATTCATCCCTCCAGCGCCCTCATCGCTCGTTCCAAATCCCGCTCCCC
>JBMFPJ010000319.1:0-2788 GCA_049969175.1 Anaerolineae bacterium
CTTCGAGTTTGTCAACTTGAAGAAAAATCCCAAATGCCGCGTGTGTGGCCCGGATGCCGATGTGAAGGAATTGATTGATTACGAGGAATTTTGCGGCGTACCTGGTCACGATCACGAAGAAGGCTCGGCCGGTGCTGGGTGGGACATCACCGCCAGTGAACTGGCAGAACGCTTGAAACACAACGGGTTGAAATTGCTGGATGTGCGCGAACCGCACGAACTGGAAATTTCCTCTTTGCCGGGTGCAATCAACATCCCACTGGGTCAACTCGCTGCCCGGCTCTCGGAACTCGATTTGGCCCAGGAAATGGTGGTTTTCTGCAAGGCGGGCACGCGTTCGGCGCGGGCGCTGGAGCTCCTGGTCAGTGCTGGCTTTCGCAAAGTGAAGAACCTGAAAGGTGGCATCAACGCCTGGGCCAGGGAAGTGGATCCAAACTTGCCGATTTATTAACTCATCTTATGCGGTAGCGCGAGATTTATCTCGCATTTACAAGCGACATGAATGTCGCGCTACGGGGATGGCTCGCTCTCACCCCTACCTACCTGACCCTCGTCAGGAGCGTCTCCCCTCCGCCAACCCATGCAGTGCAACCTTCGTTTCTCAGACGGGGAAAGGGGCGGAGGGAGGGGGGACGCTGAGCTCTACGCTCAAATGACGTTTTTGCGACTCAACCATGGCTCCATTTTGACCAAAATTTATAAAAAGCCCTGAGGGTTGTCAGCGGATTCTTTTCCTGAAGTTTGGTTATAATTAATGCCAGCATCGCAACGAATGGATAGGGAGTGTGGATTTCATCGCCGATGGGTGCAAGCGAGGCGATCCACACTTTTTCTTTTTGATGGCCGGAGGCGAGCGTTTATGGGAAGAGAGAGCGACCTCTAGCAAAAAATCCGGAAAGCCTGAAGGATGAAGTGCTGGTGAGAAAATTACAATTTTTTTGGCGGCGACCCGATTCCCTGCGACGGCTGATCTATATTGCTGGCACCCTGGCTGGTCTACCCACGATTGCCATGGTGTGGTTTTACCATTGGCCAGAGAATCTGTTTGTTCGGCTGGCTTATCCGCTATTGTTTTTTGCGGCCATTTTCTGGCTGGTGGGGTTGTTGCTCCCCCGCTTTTCTGTAGTGAGCATTGAGCGCTTTGTGTTGGTGTTTTTGAGCCTTTTTCTCTCCAGTAAATATGTGTTTTTCCTGTACACTTCTCCCAACCTGGAGGCAATTTGGACTGAAATCGAGGCCATTTTCTGGGTGACCGTCTTTCTTTTCATCATCAGTTATCTTGTCTTTCATCGTTACGTGGCATTGAGCGTTACCTTCGGTTATGCTGCCTTTTTGGCTGTTGTGGGGGGAACACGTTTAGGAAGTACTCAACACCCCCTATTCTTAGAATTTGTCCGTCTGGAAGCCCGGCTGACTGCCATTGCTTTTCTCCTGTTCATTTTTGCCCGCGCCAAAGATGACCTGCACGCCTCGCAACAAGAGGCCATGCAGGTGCGCTGGCTGGCGAATACCGATGCTCTTACCCAATTGCCCAATCGCCGCCATCTCTCTGCTTTGCTGGAGCATTTCCTCATTGATGAAAAAGGCTTTGGCTATATTTTGGTGGATATTGACTTTTTCAAGCAGGTCAATGATACCTTTGGTCACGTCAGCGGCGACGAGATTTTGCGCGAATTGAGTGAATTGCTGCGTTCTGAACTACGCGACGAGGATGTGGTGGGCCGTTGGGGCGGCGAGGAATTTTTGATTCTGGTGAAAGAGGAAGATACCAATAAAAATGTGTCTTTGTCGAACCGAATTCGTCAATTGATTGAAAACCATGTCTTTTCAAACGGAATCTCGCTCACTGTCTCAATTGGTGGAACGATGCGAGATCAGCGTGATACCGAAAAGGCGCTGTTCGACCGTGCCGATGCGGCTCTCTATCGCGCCAAGAATGCGGGCCGTAACCGCGTGGAATGGCAGCCTTGATCAGACTTTATCTGCCATAATGCTCGATTCTCTTTGGCATCGAATTTTCTTGACTTTATCAAAGAAAATTCGCAGCATTCGTGTCATTCGATGCGCAATCAGTAATTACAAATAACGACTGTTGTACCCACCCTTATCAACACCATCGTGCATACATTAATTGCTAAAAACGAGGAGTATTTTTATGTCTGTTTTGCCTGTTTCTTCTGAAAAACGAGTTTACGATTCCGTCCTGGGTGTGATCGGCCAGACCCCCCTGGTGCGGTTGGGACGTATTGCTCACCACCTGACTGCGCCCCTGTATGCAAAACTAGAATTCCTCAACCCCGGCGGCTCAGTCAAAGATCGGGTGGGGCTATATATCGTGGAACAAGCCGAAGCACGCGGTGAATTGAAGCCAGGTGGAACGATTGTCGAGGCCACCTCCGGCAATACCGGCGTGGGGCTGGCCATTGCCGCTGCCCTCAAGGGCTATAAGACCATCTTTGTAATGCCCGATAAAATGTCAGAAGAAAAAATCCGCCTGCTGCGCGCTTTTGACGCCAAAGTGGTGATCACCCCAACGGCCGTCCCGCCGGAAGATTCGCGCTCGTATTACGAGGTGGCCAAACGGCTGGCGCGTGAGACGCCAGGCGCCATCCTGGCTAATCAATACCACAACCCCGATAACCCCAAAGCCCACGAGCTGACCACCGGGCCGGAGATTTGGGATCAAACCGACGGGCGCGTGACTGATGTGGTCATCGGCATGGGCACCGGTGGCACAATTTCGGGGGTGGGGCGCTATTTGAAGGCGAAGAATCCCAACATCCGCATT
>JBMFPJ010000320.1:0-2779 GCA_049969175.1 Anaerolineae bacterium
ATCCACAAAGAGGGATAATCAGTGCGTGAAGTGTAAGTTTTTGCAGAGGACTCAAAAATCCAATCGTGCAGTAAGAAGCAGGAAAATCAATTTGTCGGATTAACGAGGAAACTATGGATATTACATTGGCTCTGGGTGGTGGTGGAGCAAAAGGGAATTCTCACATTGGTGTATTACGCTGCCTGCTGCGCGAGGGATTTCGCATTCGGGCAGTGGCTGGAACGAGTTTTGGCGGCATCGTCGCTGCGGCTTTTGCGGCTGGCTTTTCGCCCGATGAAATTGAAGATCGCTTCAGCCGCGTGGATCAGACGAATCTGTACGGTCGTGTAGCGGGGGATCGGCCCTCTTTGCTGGGCCTGGCTGGCGTGTACAAATGGCTGGACGATATGTTCGGCGCAATGACCTTTGCCGATTTGAAGATTCCCTGTGCAATGGTGGCGGTAGATTTAGACACCGGGCGTGAGGTCATCTTGCGCGAAGGACGGGTGCGTGATGCCATCCTGGCAACGATTGCTCTGCCGGGAATTTTCCCCTCCTACCCGTTGAATGGCTGGAATCTCATCGACGGCGGCGTGCTCAACCCGGTGCCGGTTTCGGTTGCGCGCTCACTGGCGCCGGATTTGCCGGTGGTGGCTGTGGTGCTTACGCCGCCAATCGGTAGTGCAACATCTCCCCTTACGATCCCCTTGCCGCCGGTGTTGCCCAAGCCGTTGTTAGAGCGCGTCGCTCAATTCCGCCTGGCGCAAGCCGCCGAAGTCTTTTTGCGTTCTGTGGAAATCGGCAGCCGGGCGGTCACTGAATATCGCCTGGCGGTAGATCGGCCCGATGTGGTGATTCGGCCAAAGGTTGGGCACATTCAAGTGCTTCAAAGAGTAGATGTCCGTGCGGTTGCCCGCCTGGGCGAAGAAGCCGCCGAAGCAGCCCTGCCCGAATTGCGTCGCGCCGTCTCGTTGCCGGCGCGTATCCGCCGCTTGCTTGGAGGTCGAAAATGAGTCGTGATTTGCGCCAATATTCCAAACAGACCACGGTGCGCCTGATCGCCGGCGCATTGCTCTTGCTTTTCATCGTTGGCCTTGGTCTCATCTGGCTGAACTATGGCGGAGGGGCGGCCTTCCTGGGCTTTATCTGCCTGCTCGCCGGCCTGGCGCCGGTGGTGCTGATTACTTTTATCTTTGTCGTGACAGATTGGATGATGAAACGTGCTGGTCGCAAATGATACCGAACTCCTGATTTTTTCTGGCTGGACTCTCCGTCAGCGCCGCGCCAGCCAGGAACCGGCGCGGCTGCTTCTCCTTTTGCATGGTTGGACAGGCGACGAAAACTCCATGTGGGTCTTTACCCGCGACCTTTCGCCTCGCTACTGGACCCTGGCGCCGCGTGCCCCCCATGCGGCCTCCCCAGCCGGATTCTCCTGGCGCCCGCCTCACGATTCGACCTTTGGCCGCCCCAGTCTCGAGATGCTGCGTCCTTCCGCTCAGGCGTTGATCTCCCTGGTAGATGGCTTCGCCGCTGCCCATGGTCTGGATGCAACCACCTTCGATGTCATTGGATTCAGCCAGGGAGCAGCGCTGTTGGGAGTGTTGACCCTACTTTACCCCTCCCGGCTGCAGAAGGTGGCGATCCTGGCGGGCTTTTTGCCCACTGGCGCGGAAGAAATTATCCAATCTGTGCCTTTACGCGGCAAGCGAATCTTTGTTGCCCATGGCACGCAAGACGAACTGGTGGCGGTGGAACGTGCTCGCCAGTCCATCACTTTGCTGGAGCAGGCCGGCGCCGAAGTCATCTATTGCGAAGACACCGTTGGGCACAAAGTCAGTGCCACTTGTTTGCGCGCCATGCAGGCCTACCTGCAAGATTAACTTTTTCTAAACTCCCGGTTGACGCCTCTTTTGTTTGCAGGTATCCTTGCCTCATAACTTATTCAGGAAGATTTTATGAAGAATCCCGTGTCCCGTCGCGATTTTCTCAAATTGACTGGTTTGGGCTTGAGTGCACTGGCCTTTAATCCGTTTGAACGTGTGCGCCCCTTGCCGCAATTTCCCACAGCCGAACGCCTGGGACGTGTGCTGGCAAAAGTGGATGTCCGTTCGGCACCCAGCGAAAATGCCCCGGTAGTCACTACCCTTTACGAAGATACCGTCCTGGAGTGGGGGCGAGAAGTCGTTGGCCCGATGAGCGGCCGCATCAATCAGCGCTGGGTGGAGACGCCGCAAGGATTTATCTATGCTGCTGATATTCAGCCGGTTCGCAACCTGCCGAATACCCCGCTGACGGCTCTTCCGGCCGGTAAAAATGGCTTTTGGGCCGAAGTTACAGTCCCGTATGTGGACCTGATCCTGGAAACTGCTCCCGCCTCTCCGTGGGCAAAAGACCTGCTGCAATACAACCTGACCCCGCGCCTGTATTACAGCCAGGTGGTCTGGATTGATCAGATTCGGGCCGATGCCAATGGTCAGATTTTCTATCGCTTCAACGAGGATAGTGGCCATGGCTACGGCTATGGTGATATTTTCTGGGCCGATGGCGCCGCTTTCCGCCCGTTGACTGAAGAAGATGTTGCCCCTATCCACCCCGAAGTGGACCCGGCTCAGAAAAAAGTATATGTCAACCTGACCTACCAAACCCTGTCTTGCTTTGAAGGTAATACCGAAGTCTATTTTTGCCGCATTTCCAGCGGAGCCAAATGGGATGCCTACGGCAACATCGTGGACAAATGGTCCACGCCGCTGGGAGAGCAGATCACCTGGCGCAAAGCCATTTCTATTCACATGAGCGGGGG
>JBMFPJ010000321.1:0-2771 GCA_049969175.1 Anaerolineae bacterium
AGCGCACGGCGCAACTGGCCGAGGTGGCCGAACAAGCCACTCACGAATTACGACTTGCGAATCACGAAGTACGCTACGTCATTGGCTCCGAAGTCCCTGCAGCCGGGGGCGCCAAGGCTGGCGAAGACCATTTGCACGTCACCACGCCCGAAGCCGCTGCCCAAACGTTGGAACTGAGCCGCGGCGCGTTTCTCGCCCAGGGGTTGGATTCCGCCTGGGAGCGCGTCCGCGCTTTGGTCGTCCAGCCGGGAGTCGAGTTCGGGGATGATTTCGTCCACGAGTACGACCCGGCTGCGGCGGCGCCGCTTTCGCGCTTCATTGAGACCGTTCCCGGCCTGGTCTACGAAGCGCACTCCACCGATTACCAGACGCCCGCCGCCCTGCGCGCCCTGGTGCGTGACCATTTTGCTATCCTCAAGGTCGGCCCGGCGTTGACCTTCGCCCTGCGCGAGGCAGCCTTTGCCCTGGCAATGATAGAAAACGAACTGTTCTCGGCGGAGGAGCGCTCGCACCTGATGGAACGGCTGGAAGCGGCCATGCTTGCCAACCCGGTTCACTGGCAGCGCCATTACCGCGGCGATGAACGCCAGTTGGCCCTGGCACGCAAATACAGTTTCAGCGACCGCATCCGCTACTACTGGGGAGAGCCGGATGTTCAGGTCGCCTTTCGGCAACTGATCGCCAACCTGGAAGGCGTTGCTCCCTTGCCGCTGACCTTGCTCAGCCAGTATTTGCCGGAAATCAGCCTCGAAATCCGTGAAGGACGTCTCGCCAGGCGTCCCTTGGCTCTGATTCAGGGAAAAATCCAGAAAGTCCTGGAAGATTACCGCCTCGCCTGTGGACAGAATTGAGAATACACCCAAGAACAGCAACTTTGACAGGGACGCAGTGATAATTGTAACTGGACAAGTCAGGTGCTTTCAGGTATTATTGCAGCGTTTGTAACCAATTACACAGACGCCCGGATAAAGCCCTTATCCGGGTTATTGTACGTAAGTGAATTTTGGCCGCAAAGGAATGGCCTGTGAAAAATCTCAAATCCGGCGTGGAGGCGAAATGACGGACCTGATTAAACAAATCACCGGTGACTTACAAAAGCAAATTGAAGGCTTTGAGCCACGAGTCGCTATCAGTGACATTGGTACAGTGCTGGAAGCCGGTGATGGTATTGCCCGTGTTCAGGGCCTGGCAAATGTGCGCTCGCAAGAACTGGTGCAATTTGCCAATGGCGTGATGGGCATTGCATTCAACCTGGAGAAAGACAGCGTAGGCGTGATCGTGATGGGTGATTACGCCGGCATCGTCGAAGGGATGACGGTGCGTGCTACCGGGCGTATCGCTTCGGTTCCGGTCGGCGATGCGATGATCGGACGCGTGGTCAACGCTTTGGGTGAACCGATCGATGGAAAAGGCCCCATTGCTACCACTGGTTTTCGTCCGATTGAACGTATTGCTCCTGGTGTGGTGGAACGCCAGGACGTGGACACTCCGGTTCAAACCGGCATCAAAGCGATCGACTCGATGATCCCGATCGGGCGCGGCCAGCGCGAGTTGATCATTGGTGACCGCCAGACAGGCAAGACGGCGATCGCCATTGATACGATTATCAACCAGAAGGGGAAAGACCTGATTTGTATCTATGTAGCCATTGGCCAAAAGAAGGCGGCGGTGGCTCGCACGGTAGCTACCCTGGAACGCTTTGGGGCCATGGAACACACCATCGTCGTCGTTGCTTCGGCGGATGAATCGGCGGCTTTGCAGTACATTGCGCCGTATGCGGGCTGTGCTATCGGTGAAGAGTTCATGGAGACCGGCCGCGACGCCCTGGTGATTTACGATGACCTGTCCAAGCACGCCTGGGCATATCGCCAGGTCTCTTTGCTGCTGCGTCGCCCGCCTGGGCGTGAAGCCTATCCTGGCGATGTGTTCTACCTGCACTCGCGCTTGCTGGAGCGCGCCGCGCGTCTGGCGAACAAATACGTGATCGTTCCTAAAGATTTTGCCAGCGAACTTGCCGAAGAAAAAGATGCAGTGAACGGAAAGGTTTATGGCGGCCCGCTCTCCAAACATGATGCCGAAGAAGCGCGCAAAGCCATGCCCAACCCTGATGATTACAAACTGGTCAAGGTGCGTGGTTCGGGCGGATCGTTGACCGCTTTGCCAATCATCGAAACCTTGCTCGGTGACGTTTCGGCATACATTCCCACCAACGTGATTTCCATCACCGACGGTCAGATTTACCTGGAATCCAACCTGTTCAATGCCGGTATCCGCCCGGCAGTAAACGTGGGTATTTCGGTCTCTCGCGTGGGTGGTGACGCGCAAACGAAAGCCATGAAACAGGTCGCGGCCCGCTTGCGCCTGGATATGGCAGCCTACCGCGAACTGGCGGCCTTCGCCTTGATGGCCTCTGACCTGGACAAAGCAACACAGGCGCAATTGGGGCGCGGTCAACGCATGCAGGAAATCCTGAAGCAACCGCAATACCAGCCCTGGTCGTTGGAAAATCAGGTCATCGTCATTTTTGCTGGCACCAACGGCTTTGCGGATAATGTGCCTCTGGACAAGATGGCGCAATGGCAAAATGACCTGATCCGTTTTATGGAGACTTCTCACCCTGAGATTGGCAAAGACATTGCCACTCGCAAGGTGATTACCGATGAAACCCGCGAGCAATTGCTAAAGGCGCTCGCTGACTACCGTGCAGGCTGGCAGGCGTAACTATGGCATCAGCACGTGAAATGCGGCTCCGTATTCGGAGCGTAAAAAAC
>JBMFPJ010000322.1:0-2770 GCA_049969175.1 Anaerolineae bacterium
CGTTCAGCACCACAATGGCCATAATTGCCGCGGCTTCAAGCGTATCTCCCAGCAAAGCCGAAACCAGAGCAGCAGCAAGCAACAAGAGCACCACAAAATTGTTTAACTGTTCCCACAATAACTGCCAGAACCCTGGTCGCCGGCCTTCGCTCAGTTGATTTTCGCCATAATGTGCCAGGCGCCTTGCCACCTCTTCGCTGGTCAAGCCTTGCTCGTGGACTTCCAGGTGGCGCAGGACATCTTGCACAGGCAAAGCGTGCCAGTCTCGATGGGGGATTTCAATTTTTTCGGCAAATGCTTCAGCAGTCATTTGTCACTCCAATATTCTGGTATCAGACCAAAAAAGACCACCACATGATGTGGTGGTCTTGCCATCGCCACTAGGCGCATGGATTGCCGATGGCATATTGCCAATGTTCTGACGACAATCCATCCTGTGGGGAACAGGCGGCTACTCCCCAACCGTTTTTAGTGTAACGCTAATGAAGACAGGATGTCAAGTTAAAAATTCAACAGAGTTGTTAGCCAGGATCAAACCGCGAAGAGAGTGTTTTGAAATTCATGTTCCAACCACAGATGAACACAGATAAATTGGATTTACAAGGTAATTTCATCCCGTTTTTCTTCAGAATCAGTGTTCATCCGTGTTCATCTACGGTAAACCCCGATTTATAAAACACTCTCTAAGGGGCAAGGGGGGGAACTGACTTCTTTTACAAAGACACGCTTACGGTCCGATGTGGGTTCCGGGCGGAATAATGGTATCTTTGGCAACAACCACAATGCCATCACGGACAAACCAGCCCTCCGCCTCATGGTCTTCTTCGGTTTCGCGGGGGAAGGGGCGAATCACCACATTCTCGCCCACGCGGACGTTTTTATCGAGGATCGCCCCTTCGATGTCTGAACGCGCTCCGATTCCGAGCGGGATCTTCGGCCCGCGTCCCGGCTCATCATAATAATCGGCCCCCATCATGATGACATCCTTCAAGCGTGCTCCCTCCGAGATCATACTGCGCACGCCAACGACCGAATGGGTAATCTGAGCCTTCTCGATGCGGCAACCCTCGGCGATGAGCGCCTGCTGAATCTTACTTTCAGCGATGATTGTTCCGGGCAGGATACGGGCATGGGTGTAGATCGGGCGTCTCGGGTCATAAAAGTTGAAAGGTGGGGTTGGGTTGGTGAGTTCCAGGTTGGTTTCGTAAAATGAACGAATCGTCCCGATATCCTGCCAGTAGCCATCAAAGTCATAACCATAGACTGCATGGGTGCGAATGGCCTGCGGGAGAACATCGCGGCCAAAATCATCATAAGAGGGATAACTGGTTAACAAATCCAGCAACACTTCTGTATTGAAGATGTAAATTCCCATCGAGCCGAGGAAAGGACGTTCCGGATCATCACGGGAGATAAATTGATTTTGCACTTCAATATCACGCGCTTTTTCAACAAAAGCCGAAATGCGATTATCTTTTTCGCGCTTCAGGAGGCCAAAACGAGAGGCGTCCAAGCGTCTCACCGGCTGAACAGCGACAGTGATGTCAGCCTGATGTTCCCAGTGGAACGCGGCCATGGCGGCATAGTCCATGCGATACAGATGGTCACCCGCCAGGATCAACACATATTTCGCCCCCGTGGCTCGAATCTCAAACAGCTGTTTGCGAACTGCATCGGCAGTGCCCTGATACCAGTTTTCCGATTCGAGGGTTTGTTCGGCTGCCAGGATTTGCACCCAACCCGTGTGAAAGTTATCGAACTGATAGGTCTGGGTGATGTGGCGATGCAAAGAAACAGAATTGAATTGAGTCAAAATCGCAATGCGATAGATACCGGAGTTAATGCAATTACTGATGGGAATGTCAATCAGGCGATATTTACCAGCAATGGGAACAGCCGGCTTAGAGCGTAACTTGGTCAACGGATACAAGCGAGCACCCCGTCCTCCCCCCAGAATGACTGCCAGGACATCGTTCAGTGTGGGCATACAGACCTCCTCAAATGTTCAAAGTTGTTTCCTGTATTATCGCTTAAAGTGCCAAAAACGGCGCACCTTATGGAAAATATAAAGGATGGGGTAGGCCAGCAAAATCAACAAATCTACGAGTAGAAATACCAAAGTAAATTTCATCACTCACCTCCTGACAAAAATCTCCAGGCCACCGCGTTGGCAACCTGGGGATTTCATAAAACGAATGCACGGTGGCAAAATTTGTTGAGAAAATCTTACCCAAAATGATTATACCTTGCTTTCAAGCCAGCCCACCTTGCCTCGCCGCGGTGAGAAAGCCATGCACATAAACGAAAACATCCTCCCGAAGCGGAAGGATGTTCGATTATAATGCCTGTGCCGAAGGAGGGAATCGAACCCTCACTCCCGAAGGAACACGATTTTGAGTCGTGCGCGTCTGCCAGTTCCGCCACTTCGGCATCTTTTTTGGGGTGGCTTCACCATCAGCGAAGCACCGCAAGTATACTCATTCCTAACGCGAAGGTCAAGATGAAACTGGGCATTATTGGCTTACCACAATGTGGAAAAACCACAATTTTCAATGCGTTGACACGGGGTAACGCTCCCACTACGGCCAGCGCCGGTCGCATTGAAGTTCATACCGCGGTGGTAGATGTTCCCGATCCGCGGGTAGATCAGCTTTCTGCCATGTTCAAGCCACGCAAGACGATTTACGCCAAAGTGACGTATGCAGATATTGCCGGCCTGGAAGGAGGGGCAGCCAAGAGCGGAATTTCCGGGCAGCTGCTCAATCAGCTT
>JBMFPJ010000323.1:0-2734 GCA_049969175.1 Anaerolineae bacterium
CCACAACAAACGCCACCCCAAAGACATGGGCGTCGCCGAGATCCAGGCATTCATCACCCACCTCGCCGTCGAAAAAAACGTCGCCGCCTCCACCCAGAATCAAGCCCTTAGCGCCATCCTCTTCCTCTACCGCCACGTCCTCCAGATGGACATGGACGTCCCTTCCGACATCATCCGCGCCGAAAAATCCAAAACCCTCCCCACCGTCCTCACCCACGCCGAAGCCCTCGCCGTCATCAACCATATGACCGGCATCACCAAACTCATGACCCAACTCCTCTACGGCTCCGGCCTGCGCCTGATGGAATGCCTGCGCCTGCGCGTTAAAGACATAGACTTCGGCAACCGCCAAATCATCGTCCGCGACGGCAAAGGCGAAGACGACCGCGTCACCATCCTCCCCGACTCCCTCATCCCCGACCTCCAGCGTCAAATCCAGACCGTCCAGCGCATCCACCAAACCGACCTCAGCGACGGCTTCGGCGAAGTCTACCTCCCCTACGCCCTCGCCCGCAAATACCCCAACGCCGCCCGCGAACTCATCTGGCAATACCTCTTCCCCGCCTCAGCCCTTTCCGTGGATCCTGTTACCAAAAAGACCATGCGTCACCACCTCGACCCCTCCCTCCTCCAAAAAGCCATCCGCGCCGCCGCCAAAGCCGCAGGCATCCAAAAACCCGTCTCCCCTCACACCTTCCGACATAGTTTCGCCACCCACCTCCTCCAAAACGGCTACGACATCCGCACCGTCCAGGAACTCCTCGGCCACAAAGACGTCAAAACCACCATGATCTACACCCACGTCCTGCAGCGCGGCGGTCTAGCCGTAAAAAGCCCCCTCGACGACTGACAACAAAAGGTCCAAACGACCTTAGTCCGCCCGAGTAAACTTGGGCGGCACCCGCATTAGAACCAGGGACATCACCGCCCAAAACCATGTTTAAGGCGCTGGCAGCCGGGATGGAAGTCAAAGTCCCCATCTCGGCGTTTGACCGCATGCTGCGGCCTGGCGCGGGCACATTACTCGTCATGGTCGGCATTTCCACCAGCAATTGCTCGTACTCACAGTTGGCGCGTTCGTCGCCTTTTTGGGTGTCTATGACCACTCATCCTCCATGCGCTCCCCCCTGGACCTTTGGCCGAGTTCCGTTAAAACAAAAAACGCACCAAACGAGTGCGTTTTTATGTTTCAACAGTCGGGGCGCCCGGATTTGAACCGGGGACCTCACGGACCCGAACCGTGCGCTCTAGCCGGGCTGAGCCACGCCCCGAAAGCCCGTACATTATACCTACCACATATCGTTTTGACAAGCCTGTATCCCCTGAAAATAGGGCTTTTTATGTCCCTCCCCCGTTCAGCGGCAAGTGCGGCACAACGCACACCTCTCGGACGGGGGAGGAAACAGGCACCAGGAGTGAAGCAATCTCCCGCCTGTTCAAGATGAGACTGCTTCGGCGACTTTATCGCCTCGCAATGACATCCCTATCATGAATTTTTAGTATTCTGGCAGGCCGTCCTCCCACTTGCCCTATTCCTCTTTCTTCGCTTCCAATTCCTTCTTGTGCGCCTCGATGATGCCACTCGCGATGTGCGCCGGCACAACTTCATAATGATCAAATTCCATCGTGAAGTAACCACGCCCACCGGTCAGGGAACGTAATTGTGTGGTATAACGCAACATCTCGGCCAGCGGAACCTGCGCCAGCACCACCGTATTCCCACGCTCCGATTCCGTTCCCTGCACGCGACCGCGGCGGGTATTCAGGTCGCTCATCACATCACCCATATGGGCTTCCGGCACCACAATGCGGACGTTCATGATCGGCTCAAACAGCACCGGGCCTGCATCCTGCACCGCCAGTTTGAACGCCTCACGACCAGCAATTTCAAATGCCACCGGCTTGGAGTCTACCGGGTGTTCTTTCCCATCATAAACGATGACTTTGACATTGCTCATCGGGTAACCGGCAATCACGCCTTGTTCCATCGTCGCCCGAATGCCCTTTTCGATAGAAGGCAGATAAGAGCGCGAAAGGTTCATCCCCACGAGCTCATCAGTAAACTCAAATTCGGCATCCGGCAAGGGCTCAATGCGCAAATGCACCTCGCCAAATTGCCCCGCGCCGCCAGTCTGCTTCTTGTGGCGGTACTGCGCACTGGCCTTTTTGGTGATTCCTTCGCGATAAGGCACCTTCGGCTCAAAGATGGCCAACCCCACCTGGAACTTGGTCTCAGCCCGACGAATCGCCACGTCAATGTGCTGATCACCCATCCCCTGCAAGATCGTCTGCCCGGTGGCCTTTTCGTTATACCACGAGAGAGTCATATCTTCTTCGCACAGACGAGTCAGGGTCGGCGTGATCTTGGCCGCGTCGGCCTGAGTCTTGGGGCCAATCGCCACGCGATAGAGCGCCGCCGGATAAGTTGGGACAGGTAGCGTGAGCGGATGGCTTTTATCGCAGAAGGTATCACCGCTCGCCGTCACGGTCAGCTTGGAAACCGAGGCAATATCCCCGGCATGAACCACCTTAACCGCAATCTGTTCCTTACCCCGTTGCAGATGCAGGCCAGCCATACGCTCTTCAGCGCCTTTGTTTTGATTCCACACCCGCGCCTCCGCCTGAATCGAGCCGGAGAACACACGGAAGTAAGTCATCTTTCCCACGAAAGGATCCGCCGTCGTCTTCCAGACGTACGCCGCCAGCGGTCCGCTATCGGAGGCAGTCAATTTTT
>JBMFPJ010000324.1:0-2728 GCA_049969175.1 Anaerolineae bacterium
CGGCCAACCGTGGCCGAGATCAATGAGAACGAGGATGGGAACGAACGCGACGGAGGAAATCGGGGGTGTGTAGCTGGCGCTCTAACAGGTAGGTGAAATAGTCTTGCATGAGCTTTTCCGCTTCTTGCCGGACCTCGGAGGTGGGCCGCGCTTTCGCGGCTTCGGCGTAGCTCGAGCGCTGGAAGTGGCGCAAATACTTGAGCGCCTCCACCGAAATGGAGGGCAAGTTGGGAATACCCTCCCCACAACGGGGGCAGATTACCCCGCCAGCCGAAAACGAGAAAAATTGATCTTCGGGGAGAATCGTCCGCTCACAGTTGGCACACTCGAAGAGACGCGGGCGGAAGCCCAAAAAATCGAGCAGGTGCATCTCAAAATAACGGGTAACCAGCCAGGGGTCCGGTTGGGAAGCGAGGCGGGAGAGGCTATCGCTCAACAGGCGGAACAAGGCCGGGTTGGCGGTCGCGTCCTCATAAGTGAAGCGATCCAGCAATTCCAACATGTAAAGAGCATACCCCAGCAGGGTGAGGTCTTCGCGCAAGGGCAGGTAGGTTTCGCTGGCTTCGGCCTGGGTGACGATGGGCAGGTCGCGGCCGCGGGCGAGTTGTAGCTTGACACGGGTGAGCGGCTCAAGATGACCGGCTTTGCGCGAGGTGATCTTGCGTGCTCCTTTGGCAATGGCGCGGATTTTTCCCTGTTCGCGCGTGTAGAGGGTAAGTAAGCGGTCGGCCTCCCCCCAATCGCTGTGACGCAGCACGATGGCCTCAACGCGGAATGAATGCAGTTCGCGCATCAACCGTTCGCAGCGGGTGGGGAAAGGGTGAAGGCGGCAGGCAAAAGAGCGCCTACGGTGGTTTCAAGGTGCAGGGTGCCGTTGCTGTCGGCCGCCAGGACGATGATCTCTGTGCCGAACTCGGCCAGTACCTGGCGACAGGAGCCGCAGGGTGTTCCGCCGTTATCGGTGACCACGACGATGGCTTCGAAATCGCGTTCACCCTCTGAAACGGCTTTGAAAATGGCCACGCGTTCGGCGCAAAGGGTGTTGGAATAGGAGGCGTTTTCGATGTTGACACCGGTGAAGGTGCGCCCACTTTTCGTGCGCACCACAGCCCCCACTCGATAGTTGGAGTAAGGCACATAAGCATTCTGGCGAACTTCGTTGGCCAGCGCAATCAGGGCTTTACGTTCTTCGAGGGTCAGACTCATAAACACCTTTGGAGGAAGAGGTTACTTGCTCTTTTTACGGCGTTCTACTTTTTTGATCGCCCGAGCTGGCATGCCGACGACCAGCGTCTCAGGCGGAACGTCTTTGGTGACTACGGCACCAGCGCCGGTACGGGCGCCATCCCCAATTTTGAGGGGGGCAACCAGCATAGTATCTGAGCCGATGAACACGTCTTCGCCAATTTCGGTGGGATGTTTCTTTTCGCCATCGTAGTTACAGGTAATGGTGCCGGCGCCGATGTTGGTGTTGGCGCCAATGGTAGCATTGCCAATGTACGAAAAATGCCCCATTTTGACGCCCGGTCCCAGGGTAGAATCTTTGACTTCGCCAAAGTTCCCCATGTGAACATGATCCATGAGGTGAGCACCTTTGCGCAGCCGGGCAAAGGGACCCACTTCCACATCATCTTCCAGCCAGGCCCCCTCCATGACCGAGGCGAGCACTTTGCAGCGGTTGCCGATTTTCGTATCGCGAATGATGGCATTTGGGCCAATGGTACACGCTTCGCCAATGACAGTTTCACCTTGCAGATGGGTGTTGGGGAGGATCACGGTGTCGCGCCCGATTTCGACGCCGATTTCGATGTAGGTCGTTTGGGGATCGATCAACGTCACGCCATTGAGCATGTGTTGTTGATTAATGCGCCGGCGCATCACGGCTTCGACTTCGGCCAGGTGCACGCGGGTATTGACACCGATTGCCTCTTCCGCATCGCTCAGGATGGTGGCCTGCACTCGCAAATGATCTTTTACAGCCAGTTCAACAGTGTCGGTTAAATAATATTCCCCTTTGGGCGAGACCTGAATGCGAGGCAAGACATCCCAGAGCCACTCAGCGTTGAAGCAATAAGCCCCCACGTTCAATTCTTTGATTTGCTTCTGCTCTTCGGTGGCAACGAATTCTTCCACAATGGCGGCCACACTACCATCCGGCTGACGGATGATGCGGCCAAAGCCACGCGGATCTTCGGCAATGACCGTCAGCATGGAAAGGGGACCGGCGTTGGCTTTTTGGGTCTCCACCAGGTGTTGCAAGGTCTCGCCGCGCAAGAGGGGCATATCGGCGTAGGTAACCACGACGAGGTCGGTTTTCCCTCGCAACAAAGGAGCGGCTTGCATGACGGCGTGGGCAGTGCCCAATTGCGGCTCCTGGAGCACGGTTTGCGCATCGGACCCTAAATATTCTTTTACTTTTTCGGCAGCATGCCCAATCACGACCAGCGGTTTTTCAGTAGTGCAGGCCTGAACTGCCCGCAAAGCGTGCCAGATCATCGGCCTGCCAGCCACAGGATGTAAAACCTTGGGCAGATTGGATTTCATCCGAGTACCCTGACCCGCCGCCAGGAGAATGGCAGTAATTTTCATGAGCACCTTTTCCTGTGAATCATGATAAGTGTCGGATTACGGCGTTTGAAGAGACTTTATCGGTTCTCTGTCGCCAAGAAATGCGAGATGTTGCAAATTAACAAATCAATCTTGCTCTGTTGCAATCATCAAGATCAAC
>JBMFPJ010000325.1:0-2722 GCA_049969175.1 Anaerolineae bacterium
GCCACGCCGATATCGGCCTTTTTGAGGGCCGGCGCGTCATTGACGCCATCTCCCACCATTGCGACCGGGCCGTATTTGCGGCGTAATTCTTTCAGCACAGTGACTTTATCTTGGGGCAGCAGACCGGCATGATATTCATCCACACCGGCTTTGGCCGCGATTTTGGCCGCCACGCGCGGATTATCGCCGGTAAGCATGACCACACGCTCGATTCCGGCGGCTTTCAGGCCGCGAATCATCTCCACGGCGTCGGGTCGCAGCGAATCGGCCACGGCGATCAGCCCCACGAATTGCCCGGCGCTGTGATTGTACAGGTACATGGCGGTCTGCCCTTCTTCTTCCATCTGGCGGGCGCGCTCCAACAAAGATACAGGCAGGGGAATGCCGCGCTCGCTGAACAGGCGCTCGTTGCCCATCCAGTACATGGTCTCTTCCAGGCGCGCTTCCACGCCCTGGCCAGGGATGGCACGAAATTCGCTGGCGCCCGGCAGGTTGGGGTACATGCGCTGCGCCGCGTGAACAATTGCTCTGGCCAGCGGATGTTCAGAGCGGGCTTCCACCGCGCCAGCCAGGCGCAGCAACTCGTTTTCATCCCCGTTCAGGGCATAAATCTGCGTCACTTCGGGCTGACCGCTGGTCAGTGTGCCGGTTTTATCGAACGCTACTACTTTGAGCGTGGCAGTCTTTTCCAGATGCACGCCGCCTTTGAAGAGAACGCCATGCCGCGCCGCGTTAGCAATGGCGGAAAGGATGCTGGCCGGCGTGGAGATGACCAGCGCGCAGGGCGAGGCTACCACCAGCCAGGTCATGGCGCGGTAGAAGGTCGGCTGAAAGGGATGTTCCAACACCAGCCAGGGAACGATGATGAGCAGCAGCGCCGCGCCCAGCACAAAGACAGCATATTTTTGCTCGAACTGGTCGAGGGCGCGCTGTGTGTTGGCTTTGGTGGCCTGAGCAGCCTCCACCATCTGGACGATGCGCGCCAGGGTGGTATCTTGCGCCAGGCGCGTGACGCGGATTTCGAGGGCGCCAGAGCCGTTCAACGTGGAGGCAAAGACGCTGTCGCCGGGGGCTTTGTGAACCGGTAGCGATTCGCCGGTGATGGTGGCCTGATCCACGTCCGATTCGCCTTCCAGCACTTCGCCATCAATGGGGAAGCGCTCCCCCGGGCGCACCAGGACAACATCGCCCAGCATCAGCTGCTCGACAGGCAAGGTCACCAGGCGCGAACCACGCCGCACGGTGGCTACCGGCGGCCGCAAGTCGAGCAGTTTTTCAATTGCTTTGCGGCTGCGATCCATGGCGTAGGATTGCAGCGTATTGGAAAGCGAGAACAGGAAGAGCAACATGGCGCCTTCGGCCGGGGAGCCAACCAGCGCCGCGCCGAGGGCAGCCAGGATCATGAGCAAATCTACGTTGAGCGTCTTTTCTTTAAGCGCTTCGATGCTGGCCAGCAGGCCAAAGTATCCGCCGGCGATGTAAGAAATGGCGTAAAGAACCCATACTGCGGCGGGATTCAGACCGTTCATGGCGCCCAGCCAGGCTGCCAGCCCGCTGACGGCGTTGACCAGGGTAAAGGCCATTTCCATTTTATCAGCGGGCAACAGGGATTTTTGCTCCTGCGCTTGGGTCGGCTGCAACAGGCCTTCTGCCGCCACCTGGGCGGTTTCGCCTTCCAGCACAGGCGGAGCGAGACGAGCGATAATTTGTCCGTTTTGAATGGTCGCCGTGGGCAATTGAGCCGCGGCCTGATAGGTCTGGAGCAAAGCCTGCCCCATGGCCCCGGCACAGCCTGCACAGGCTGCCACGCCGAACTGTTGTTTGGCTGCACATTGGGCAACGCGGGTAGCCGCCGTCTGCCCGGCCTCACGGATCAGGTGCAGCGCGCCCTCATTGGAGAGAATGCGCGGGTCGTATATCGCCTTGAGCTGACCGCTTTCCAGGTCAAACTCGACCTGTTCGATGCCCTGATAGCCGCGCAGTGTATCGGTAAGCACATCGGTACAGCGCGTACCTTCGGGGGGAAGAGAAATCTGTTTCATTATTGTTCTGGTCACCGATTATTGTTCATTCATGGTAGGTAGTTGATTGGAGGCTGCCGCCTGTTTTGCCTGACACTCCGGGCAAATCCCATAATAGAGCACACGCGCCCCCAGCAAGCGAAAGCCGCTGGCGTTGCTGATTTCCCCTTGCAGATGTTGAACATGCTCAGAGGGAACGTCCACAATTTTGTGGCACGAAATGCACGCCAGGTTGACGTGTGGGGCGGTATCGGCGTCGTAATGAACCTGGTCATCCCCGGCATGGCCGAGGGCATTCACCACGCCCAGTCCCACCAGCGCTTCCAGGGTGTTATAGACCGTCGCCAGCGAAAGCGAGGGATAGTCTGGTTTGAGCGCCTGGTAAATTTGGGTTGCGGTGGGGTGTTCGTCTGTTTCTGCCAGCAGTTTACAAATGGCAAGGCGTTGCGGCGTCAGCCGCAGGCCGGCTTGTTTCAGAGAAGTGAGAAGAGAAGAGTAAGGAGATAACATAATTTATAACGATTATCTATTTATAATAATTATAAATATAAAGAGAGGAAATGTCAAGGATGAATTGCCAACCGGATCATGCCATCCAATACACCGAACGCGGCGAAGTGACCCTGCGCGCCGCGCAAGGCGAATGGGCTGTGGTGGTCACCGTCGCGGATACGGGTCCCGGCATCGCCCCCGAACACCTG
>JBMFPJ010000326.1:0-2716 GCA_049969175.1 Anaerolineae bacterium
CGAAACCAGATAGCTCCCACGCCGCCAGCCGAGTTTTTTCAGTGCAGCACCCATGACTTCTTCAGATTTTCCGCCGGCATATACTTCGGCATTATCAAAAAAATTGACACCGGCTTCGTAAGCCACTTTCATCATCTCTGTCGCAGTTTCTACGTCGGCTTGATTGTAGAAAGTGACCCACGAACCTAAAGACAGCACGCTGACCTTAATGCCAGTGCGGCCAAGACGGCGATATTCCATTTCCATGTTTGTGCCTCCGGCTAAATTGATTTGCTTGTTGGAACGGCAGAGATTATACCTGAAGTTGTTTCTTTGTATGTTCTTCTCCTTTTCTTTACAAGGCCTTTACACCGATTTGCTATCCTTGAAGCGTAGTCAGGTCGAAAACCTGAATAACCTTTTCTCAAGGAGTTCGAAAATGAAAAAAATACTTCTAATTGTCGCCATCACCGTTGTCGCTCTGGGAGCGTTGAGCGTGGGAGTGGCCTTCGCCCAGGGACAAAATCCGCCTTACCCGCTTCTGATGGCAGGGCGCGGTGGCTATGGCCCGATTCATGATTACGTGGAAAAAGAACTGGCCACCCGCCTTAACCTGAGCGAAACTCAGGTGGAAGAGGAACTGGCCGCGGGAAAAACGCTGGCGCAAATTGCCCTTGACCACGGCGTTCCGCAGGCCGATCTCACCACCTTCCTGAGTGATGTCCACAAAGCGGCTCTCTCCGCTGCCGTCAAGGATGGTGTGATTAGCCAGACACAGGCCGATTTTATGCTGCAGCGCATGGCGCAATATGGCTATAACTTCGGCAATTGTCCCATGACCGGGCAGGGATATGCCTACGGGCGAGGCTCCGGCATGATGGGTGGCGGCCGCTGGCAAAACCCCAATCGCTAAACTGTTAGATTGTATTTCAAAAGGCTTCCGAAGCCCATCAAGACTTCGGAAGCCTTTTATGTTCTCTGTAGGACAACCTTTCCAGACTGTCGGGAGGTGGGTCGCCATGGAGGCCGCCGTGGATTGGAAATCCACGGCTTGGGTTAAGAAGTCCGCTGGAAGCGGACTTGCCTGGCGGAGGCGGGGTACGGACAGGCCGGAAGACCTGTTCTACGTTACACCCAACCTGCCAGGCGGGCAATAGTGGCCGTCAGGAAGGTCACCAGGAAGGCAGTACCCAGGGTGATCACTACGCTGAGTGTTGTCCATTTCAGAGATTTGGTTTCTTTGTAGATGGTGAGAATGGTGGTGGCACAGGGGTTGTGAAGGAGGGAAAACAGCATTAAGTTGATTGCGGTCAACAACGTCCAACCATGTTGCCCTACCAGTAAGGAACGAATCGCCTCAGCACTCGAAGGCGCATTGACCATCATGCCGGCGCCCATGTACATCATCATCATCGTCGGGACAACGATTTCGTTAGCCGGAATGGCAATGATGTACGAGAGCAGAATCACCCCATCCAGGCCGAGGAGAACGCCCAGGGGGTTGAGCCAGCTCGCAATCGCGGCAGCCAGATTCGAGGTCCCGAATGGAACGTTGGCCAGAATCCAGATCACCGCGCCAGCCGGAGCCGCAGTCTGCATGGCGCGCCACAGGACGAAGATAGTGCGGTCAATCAGAGATGTATAAAGAATGCGGGCGATGTTTGGACGGCGATAGGGAGGTAGTTCCAAAGTAAAAGCAGAGGCCTCGCCTTTGAGCACGGTGCGTGAAAGCAACCAGGACATCAAGAAGGTGAAGGCGATGCCAATCAAGACCACTCCCACGACGGTGGCTGCGGCGATGATGGACGAGGTCATGCCGCCAAACCCAGCTGCCACAAAGACTGTAGCCAGCATGATAAGCGTGGGGAAACGCCCGTTACAGGGCACAAAATTATTGGTGAGAATGGCAATCAGACGTTCACGCGGCGAATCGATTACGCGCGTGGCAATGACACCGGCCGCGTTGCAACCAAACCCCATGGTCATGGTCAGCGATTGCTTGCCATGCGCCCCTGCTTTTTTGAACAACCAGTCCAGGTTGAAGGCTACGCGGGGGAGATAGCCCAGGTCTTCGAGGATGGTAAAGGCCGGGAAAAAGATGGCCATCGGCGGCAACATCACGCTGACTACCCAGGCCAGACCGCGGTAGACTCCATCCCACAGCAGGCCGGTGATCCACCAGGGCACATTCATGCTGACGAAAATCGAGCGCGCCCAATCCCCAAAACCAAACAAGAGCCTGGCGATGAGATCCGAAACCACATTGGCGCCCGAAACCGTCAGCCAGATAACGATTGCCAGCAAACCCAACATGATGGGCAAACCAGTAATGGGCGAGGTCACCAGGCGATCGATTTTTTGGTCGAGATCGTATTTTCGCTCAGCAGCCGATTTGACCGCCCGATGGGCGATCCTCTCCGCTTCAGCATACAGCGATTTGACAATTTCATCGCGGAAGCCCGTGGAAAGATTGTTCCGCAGAGCCTCCGCACGATTCAAAACATCTTCAGGGCGAATCATCGTGTTCATTATTATTGCCTTCCTTCCACCGACATCTTGCGACTAAACTGCACATCTGCCGTTCTCTGTCGGGCAACAATCTCGCCCAGTTCACCACTGAGCAACGCTTTTTGAACACGCGCATCGCCATCCAGCAAGCGGATGGCCAGCCAGCGAGCATTGGGGATGCCCGGGACCAATTGTTCAATGAGAGGGACCAGTTCGTTGACGGCTTTTT
>JBMFPJ010000327.1:0-2690 GCA_049969175.1 Anaerolineae bacterium
CCAGGGCAAAGGTTTTGCGCTCTGGCCATAGCTGACGGACGATGGCCCACACCAGCCCGCCCCCCAACCAGCGCCAGAAGAGGGCAAAGACCTGCCAGTAAATGGGTACGTAGGGAAAAATGCGGGTGGTCACCTGGTAGAGCAGCCCCCAGACCGGCCGGTTGTTGGCAAAGTAGCGGGTCATGGCTTCTGGCCCCAGCTGGTAACGGATCCAGGACATGGGGAGATCATCCCAATAAAAGCCCTGGGAAGGCAAGAGCAGGCCATACGCCAGGATGACGAGAAGAACCAGGATAAGGAGCGGAGGGGTGGGCAGTGATTTCTTCATAACGCCTGGGCCGCCTAGGCGGGAGGGAGCAGGGGAGGAAAATCTGGCGAAAATCAGGGAGATTTCCGCCAGATTTTATCACTAAGGCACGATCCAGGTGCCGGTCTCACCGCGCAGCGCCCGAACGATGTTTTCGGGGTTGGTGATGAGCGCCCGGCCATTGGGGTTGGCTTCGAGGAACCAGATGATGGCCTGAATCTTAGGGGCCATGGAGCCTTTGGCAAAGTGGGTGCCTTCGGCCAGGTATTGTTTGGCCTCGGCCACGGTCATCTGATCTACCCATTTTTGATCGGGCTTGCCAAAGTTGAGGGCCACTTTTTCAACGGCGGTGGAGATGACGAAGAGATCGGCTTTAATCTCGCGCGCCAGCAGGCTGGAGGCATAGTCTTTGTCAATGACGGCGGCTACTCCTTTCAGGTCGCCATGTTCATCGCGGATGACCGGAATGCCGCCGCCGCCCACGGTAACGACGATCATGCCGGCTGCAAGCAAGGTCTTGACCACATCGAGTTCGACCACTTGCTGGGGGAGGGGAGAAGCGACGACGCGGCGCCAGCCGCGCCCGGCATCTTCGACAACATTCCAGCCCATTTCGTTCTTGCGGCGCATGGCCTCGGCTTCGTCCATGAAGGAGCCGATCGGCTTGGTGGGGTTTTGGAAGGCCGGGTCGTTGCGATCGACTTCCACCTGGGTGACAACGGTAGCCACCGGCTTGCGAATGCCGCGGCGGCGCAGTTCGTTTTGCAGATTTTGTTGCAGGGCGTAACCGATGGCGCCCTGACTATCCGCACCGCAAACATCCAGCGGTACTTCGTGCATCCCTTCCAATTTGGCGGCGATCTCGGAACGGCGCAAAATAAAGCCAACCTGCGGGCCGTTGCCGTGACCAATGGCCACGTCCCACCCGGCTTCGATCATGTCGGCGATGTGATAGCAAGTTTCTTTGGCGGCCTGATATTGATCTTCAACGGTTTTGTGGGCTTCGTCTTTGATCAGCGAATTACCACCGATAGCAATGACAGCGAGTTTGGTCATATCGTCTCCTGGTTTTTTAGTTCTGGTCACCCGTCTGATCGCCGTTATTCTGATAGTCGGTTATCCAGTTATCAGACATTCGACGATCCGACGATCTCAGCGCATCGTCAACGCCATGACTGCCTTTTGGGCATGCAGGCGGTTTTCGGCCTGGTCGAAGACGACCGAATGTGGTCCATCCATCACTGCGCTGGTAACTTCGATGTCACGGTCGGCAGGCAGAGGGTGCATGTAGATGACATCTTCTTTGGCCACGCGAATTTTTTCCTCGTCCATGATCCAGTGTTTGTACATATCCTGGAGGCGCTTGCCCTCGGTGGGGTCAGTGGTAGTGAGGAGCGGCCCCCACGATTTGGCGTAGATGACATCGGCATCTTTGCAGGCTTCGGTCATGCCATTGGGGTCAGCAATGATTTCAAAGCTGGCGCCGGCTTTGCGAGCTTCTTCTTTGGCCTGTTCGACGATTTCGGGCATGAGGGGGAATTCGGGCGGGTAGGCCAGGGTCACGTCCATGCCGAAGCGCGGCATTTGCAAAATGAGTGACTGGGGGACCGAGATGGGTTTGAGGTAGGAGGCCGCATACGCCCAGGAAACGACGATCTTCTTGCGACGCAGGTCGCGGCCTTTTTTCTCCATGATGGTCATCAAATCGGCCAGGCACTGGAAGGGATGATAAATTTCACATTGCATGTTCAACACGGGGACGCGGGAGTATTTGGCAACCTCATTGATATAACGGTTGCCCACTCCCCAGTCCACGTGGCGAATCGCAATACCATCGAAGTAACGTCCGAAGATTTCGCCAATTTCCACTGGCGTATCGCCATGGGCAATTTGGGTCGTCTTGCTTTCAATAAATGCTGCATGGCCACCCAATTGAGCCATGCCCGCCTCAAAGGAGCCGCGGGTGCGGGTGCTGGAGTAGAAAAACAGCATCGCCAGCACTTTGTCGCGCAGATAGGGGTGCGGCTCACCCAAAGCACGTTTGCGTTTGAGATCAAACGCTACATCTAAGACGGTTTCAACTTCTTCCTTGCTAAAATCCAGGTCGCCGATTAAGTCACGGCCGCGTAAATCGGTTTGCATAGTTCATCTCCTTTGTTTGAATATCATGGCCTCGGCGCGAGGCGCTCGACAGAGCAACTTGCCGGTTCAGGGAACGCCTCGTGCCGCGATTGCAAAATGGATTTGGAGGAGCAAATTCCTAATTGTGGCGATGGTGAGGGGGTAATTCGTCGCACTCCATGGCATTTACGATCTCTTCCAGGTCTTTGGCGGCCTCCGCCAGCCATTTGACCGTGTTCAAGAACTCTTCACGCTCCTGCGC
>JBMFPJ010000328.1:0-2678 GCA_049969175.1 Anaerolineae bacterium
CCGCCAAAGCCACCCTCGACAAAGACGCGGGCGCGGAGCAGGTCGCCGCCCTGAAGCCGGATTTGGTCATCCTCAAGAGTTACCTCGCCGAAAGCGTCGGCGCGCCCATCGAAGCCCTCGGCATCCCCGTCGTCTACATTGACTTCGAGACGCCCGAACAGTACGCCCGCGACCTCGCCATCCTCGGCAAAGTCTTTGGCGATGAAGCCCGCGCCGCCGAAGTCGCCGCCTTCTACCAGAGCAAGATGGACGCCATCGCCGCCGCCGTCAAAGACGCGCCCAAACCGCGCACCCTCGTCCTGTACTACAACGAAAAAGACGGCAAGGTCGCCTTCAACGTCCCGCCGATGAGTTGGATTCAGACCCAAATGGTGCAACTGGCGGGCGGCGAACCCGTCTGGGCAGACGCCAACCCCGCCAAAGGCTGGACTCAGGTCACGCTGGAGCAAATCGCCGCCTGGGACGCCGACCAGATTTTCATCATCTCCTACTTCAAGCCCGCCCCCGAAGTCGTTGAAGGGCTGAAAGCCGACCCCAACTGGCAGAACATCCGCGCCGTGAAGGACGGCAAACTCTACCCCTTCGCCGCCGACCTCTACTCCTGGGACCAACCCGACCCGCGCTGGATTCTCGGACTCACCTGGCTGGCGGGCAAACTTCACCCCGAAGCCTTCCCGTCCCTCGACATGACCGCCGAAGCCTACACCTTCTACCAGACGCTCTACGGGCTGGATAAAACGTTTGTCACCGAAAATATCGTTCCCACTTTCAAGGGGGTTTTGCCGTAAAAGATGGAAGGTGGTAAGTGAGAAGTTAAGGATTTGAAATGAGCAACGTCAAAAGTTATCGTGATTTGCAGATTTGGCAAAAGGGTATAGCCTTTGTCAAACGCATCTATCAAGAGACGGCTCGTTTCCCCGATACAGAGCGTTACGGCTTGACCAATCAATTGCGTCGTGCGGCAGTCTCCATCCCTTCGAATATTGCCGAAGGGCAGGCGCGTCAGCACACGGGCGAATTTCGACAATTTTTGCACTACGCTTTAGGCTCCATTGCCGAAGTCGAAACGCAACTCATCATCGCGCAAGAACTGGGCTACCTTTCCCAAGAAATCTCCGAAAGCCTGCAAGCCGACGTAATTGAACTACAAAAGATGACTCGCTCACTTGTTTCTCATCTGCCAAAATAGTGAGAAATGGAAAGTGGTAAGTGAGGAATCCTACTTCTTACTTACCATTTTCCACTCACCATTCACCACTCATGAAACGCTCACTGTATCTTCTAACGCTTGCCCTCATTGCAACCTTCATCCTCTCCGCCTTTCTCGGACGTTACCCCGCGCCTGGCTTCCTCTCCCTCGAGCGCCTCGCCGAAGATGACCTCGCCCAACGTCTGCTCTTCAACCTGCGCCTGCCGCGACTCATCACCGCCCTGCTGCTCGGCATGACCCTCGCCTCGGCGGGCATGGTCTTTCAACTCCTCTTCAGCAACCCGCTGGTCGAGCCGGGCTTCCTCGGCGTTTCGCAGGGCGCGGCTTTCGGCGCGGCGTTTTCGATTGTCTTTTTGGGCGGCGCGGCGCTCCTCACGCAAATCAGCGCGGCGCTCTTCGCCCTGGCGGGGCTGGCCTTCTCCTACCTTCTGGCGCGCCGACTGCGCTATGGCGGCTGGGTGCTGCGCCTGGTGCTGGCGGGCATTGCCGTCTCGGCGCTCTTCTCCGCCGGGCTGGGCTTGCTCAAATACCTGGCCGACCCGCTCACCCAACTGCCCGAAATCACCTTCTGGCTGCTGGGCGGTCTCGCCAGCCTCACCTGGGGCAAACTGCTCGCCATCCTGCCTGCTGTCCTCATCGGCCTGACCCTTCTCGTCCTCTTCCGCTGGCGGCTCAACATCCTCGCCCTCGACGAGCAGACCGCCTTCTCGCTGGGCGTCCCCGCCGGGCGCGAGCGGCTGCTGCTCATCTTCGCCGCCGTCCTGCCCACCGCCGCCCTCATCTCGGTCAGCGGCATGGTCGGCTGGGTCGGGCTGATTGTTCCGCACATTGCCCGCCGCCTCTTCCGCGCCGACGCCCGCACCAGCCTGCCCGCCTCCCTGCTGCTGGGCGGCCTCTTCACCATGCTCTGCGACGACCTCGCCCGCACCCTCCTGGCGGGCGAAATCCCGCTCGGCATCCTCACCTCCCTCTTTGGCGCCCTCATCTTCCTCGCCCTGATGACCTTCCAACAGCCTAAACCCCACTGATAACTGATAACTGATGACTGTCCTCTCCTTCCACTCCGTCACCTTCGGCTACACCCGTTCCCGCCCCATCTTGCAGGATGTGACCTTTGACCTGCACCCCGGGCGGATTGCCGCCATCCTCGGCCCCAACGGCGCGGGCAAAACCACGCTTCTTTCTCTGACCCTGGGCTGGCTCTCCGCGTGGACAGGGGAGATTCGCCTCAACGGGACTCCGCTGCGCGCCCTCTCCCCGCGTGAGCGCGGACGGCGGATGGCGCTTGTGCCGCAGGCGGAACACACCCCCTTCGACTACACCGTCCTCGAATACGTCCTGATGGGACGCGCCCCGCACCTGCCCCCGCTCGACATGCCCTCGGCACAGGACACCGAAATCGCCCGCAGCGCCCTCGCTCAGGTCGGCATTGAAGCGCTGGCCGAGCGCCCCGTCCCGCAACTTTCGG
>JBMFPJ010000329.1:0-2668 GCA_049969175.1 Anaerolineae bacterium
TTGCTGGTCGGATGTGAAAAACACCTGGCCAGCCTGGATATTCTTAACCACACCCGCCGCCTCCCCGATTTTCAGGTCGGAGGGCGGCGGTCAGCCAGGGAAATTTGGCAAAAGAGTGTGGGCAAAGCACAAGTTTATCTGCATTCTCACTCGTGCGATAAGCGCAATAGGATTACTCCTTGAGGATTTGTTCAAGATTTGAACTGCGGCGGCTATTGTATCGCTTTATGTCCAAAAGTCAATCTTTTGAAGGCAGCGATTTTTTATTCTTCGCCCGTGGTGTCAGCCGATTGGGCTGTCAGTCGCTGGGCAAAGTAAATAGGGAATAACGTAATGAAGAAAACCAGCATAGCAACGACATTGGTCACCGGGCGTTCGCGCGGGCGAGCCAGCTGGCTGAAAATCCAGATGGGCAAGGTCTCTTGCTGACCAGCCGTAAAGGTTGTGACGATAATTTCGTCGAAGGAAAGGGCGAAGGATAACATTCCGCCTGCCAGTAAAGCCGTGGCGATGTTGGGGAAAACGACGTGGCGGAACGTTTGCCAGGAATCCGCGCCGAGGTCCATGGAGGCCTCAATGAGGGATGGGCTGGAGCGGCGAAAGCGGGCAAGGACGTTGTTGTAAACGGTCACCACACAGAAAGTAGCATGCCCCAAAACAATGGTCCAGAAGTTGAACGGGATGCCCAGGGTGCCAATGGTGGAGCGCAGGGCAATGCCCGTAGCAATGCCCGGCAAGGCAATGGGTAACACCAGCAAAAATGAGACCGCCTCGCGGCCGAAAAAGTTGCTACGATAGACGGCAGCAGCAGCCAAGGTGCCCAATACCAGCGCCACGAGCGTTGCCACTGCGGCAACGCTAAGCGAGAGGCCCAATGCCCGCCACATATCAGAGCGATGAAACGCCTCAGCGAACCAGCGCGTGGTCAGGCCGGGAGGCGGGAAGGAATAGGTAGAACGATCGGTGGTAAACGCGTAGAGGAAGATGATCCACACGGGCAGATGCAGAAATAAAATGGCGCCGATCGCCGATACAGTCAAAAAGAAGGGAGGACGAGAATTAGAGCGCATCGAAGGCTCCTAATTTCCTGGCAATCAACAAATAGACAATCATGATGAGGATGGGTCCCATGGTGAAAGCAGCCGCCAGGGGGATATTTCCCGATGTGCCTTGATGGGACAATACCGCCATGCCAATGAACAGGCTGGAGTTTCCCAGCGAAAGCGGGACAACAAAGTCACCCAGGGTGAGGGAAAAGGTAAAGATTGAACCCGCCACAACGCCCGGAAAAGCCATTGGCAGGATGACCGTCCAGAAAGTCTGTAACGGATTCGCTCCCAAATCTCCGGCGGCTTCTTCCAGCGAACGAGGCACTCTCTCCAGGGCGGTTTGTACCGGCAAAATCATGTAGGGCAACCAAACGTAAGTGAAGACAATAAACATGCCCAGCGACGAAAGTCCCAAAGATGGTCCACCAATTCCCGGTAGGCTGAGTAACCAGTTCAAAAGTCCTTCCAGTCCCACCCTACTGATGAACCAGGTCAAAATCCCTTCTTTGGCCAGGATCAAGCGCCAGGCATAGACCCGTACCAGGTAGCTCGACCAGAGTGGAACCAACACTGCCAGATAAAGAAAGGATTTTACCCGTGGCGGAGGATACTTTGCCATGTAATAGCTGAGGGGGAAGGCGATCAAAATGTCAGCCAGGGTCACAGCAGCGGCCATCAACGTGGTGCGCTGGAAAATTTGTAAATTGGCCGGGGTAAACAATTGGACATAGGTGTTCAGCGTAAACTGGCGCACCACCTTGCCGGTAAAACCGTCCAGGTAATAAAAACTATTGATGAGCAGGCTGAATAATGAGCCGAGATAAACCACCACCATATAGAGCATTGGAGGGCCAAGTAGCAACCATAAAGTCAAACGAGGGTGCAAGTAAAGATAGGTAGAAAGTCGGCGCAACATTTCAGCCTCCGATCAGACGGATATGCTCGCGAGCCCAAAACAGTCGAACCCGCTGCCCCTTGATCTGAAACACATCCATCGAGGTCGTTTTCAGATTTTGTTCGATCACCACCAGGTCGCCGCCGCCATCTACCTCCACCAAATAACGCGTGTATAGTCCCAAATAAACCACATCTCGTACTCGCCCCTCGACAGTCAACATATTCTCGGCAACCGGCGTGGAAAGCGGGGCGATGTGAATCTTCTCCGGTCGAATCGAGAAGCGATTCGGCGAGCCGGTAATTCGCCGCGCAATTTCGCCGCTCAGCAAGTTCGAGACACCAACGAAGCCAGCCACAAAATGCGTTGCCGGATGTTCGTAAATTTCGGCTGGCGTACCAATTTGCTCAATCTTTCCCTGATTGAAAACGGCGATACGATCACTCATCGTCAGGGCCTCTTCCTGATCATGCGTCACAAAAATAAACGTGATTCCCACTCGCTGTTGGATGGCCTTGAGCTCGATTTGCATCTGCTGACGCAATTTCAAATCCAAAGCACCCAGCGGTTCATCCAGCAACAGGACTTTGGGGTTGTTAATCAACGCCCGGGCAAGGGCCACTCGTTGACGTTGCCCACCCGATAGTTGAGATGGCTTGCGATCTCCCATACCGGGCAACCGCACCAGCTCAAGCATTTCTTCCACTCTGCGCTTTCGTTCACT
>JBMFPJ010000330.1:0-2667 GCA_049969175.1 Anaerolineae bacterium
TACGCGGTAGTGCGAGATTTATCTCGCCTTTACAAGCGACATGAATGTCGCGCTACGGGAAAGTGCGTAACCTCAGTTAATAAAATGTGGTCTCCTCTGCAAAAGCTCATCATCAGCGTAGAGATGGCTCGCCTCCGCCCCCTTCCCCGCCAAAGGTGCGACGTTAGATTCTGCCACAAAAAAATGGTGCGCCACGGCCACGGAAGGTCGTGACGCACTTTTGCAGGAGGAGAATTGTATGGCTTATCTGTTTGCCCAGGTCTGTGATCGGCCTGCGGCCAATTGGGCCTATTTTGCCTTGACCGTGATGGTCTTGGGGCGAGCCTCTTCGGCCTTCGGCATGGTGATGGTGAGAATGCCATCTTCGAATTCGGCCTTCGCTTTCTCCGCTACGATGGGCACGGGCAGGATCACACTGCGCTCAAAGGCGCCCCATCGTTGCTCGCGGATGTGGTAATTGCGCTCTTTGCTTTCATCTTTCTGCTTGTATTCGCCCTTGATGGTCAACAAATCACCGGTAACATTGATTTCTACATCATCGGCTTTCAGGCCGGGAACAGCGAGCCGAACGACGACTTCATCTTTGGTTTGATACATATCAAGGGCAGGTCCGCGCCAGCTTTCAAACAGATCGAACGGACGAGTGAAGGCCTCATCGAAGAGACGATCCATCGCCTCACGCAGGGTCATGATTTCACGAGCGGGTTCCCAGCGGATCAGGTTGGTCATAGCGACACCTCCTTTCACTGCAGGATTTGATAAAAGTTCTCTCAAAATCCGCCCTTTAAAATACACAGCCTGCGTTAAAAAAACGTAGGCTATGTATAAAAAAAGCGTTAGAAGTGAGTGTTTTTCAGGATGGATTTTGGCTTTGACTCTCTTTTTGTCGCCTGAAATCCACAAAGCGGTAACCGACCCCGCGTTCGGTCAGAATATATTTCGGATTGGCCGGGTCTTTTTCCAGTTTTTGGCGCAGATAGTTGATGTAGAGCCGAACGTAGTGAGGTTCATCGCGATATTCGTAACCCCACACCTTTGCTAGCAGTTGATCGTGAGAGACGACCCAACCGGCGTTTTGTACCAGGTGATAGAGCAGGCGATATTCGGTGGGGCGCAGCTTGACCAGTTTGCCCTCCAGCCAGACTTCGCGGCGGTCGAAGTCAATTTTCAGGCGGTCGTCCACCTCGATCAGTCCGTGCATCGAACCGCTGGCAGCCTCCGTGCGTCGTAACACGGCTTTTACCCGGCTGACGAGTTCACGTGGGCTGAAGGGCTTGGTGATGTAGTCGTCGGCGCCCAGCTCGAGGCCGCGCACGCGGTCATCCTCTTCTCCTTTGGCCGTGAGCATGATGACAGGGACATTGCTGATTTCGCGGATCGTTTCGAGCACCTCGAAGCCATCCAGGTCGGGCATCATCACGTCGAGAAGAATTAAGTCTGGGTTTACATCGCGCAATTTCTGAATAGCCTGTTTGCCGTTAAGCGCTTCACTTACCTGGAAGCCATCATGTTCCAGGTTGAGGCGGATGAAGCGCACCATGCGCTCTTCATCATCTACCACCAGAATGCGACGGCGCTCAAAAGAATCGGGCATGTTATTCCCTCACAAAACCGATGATCTTTTCTTCTTCTTCGCTAGCAAGCACCTCAACCAGATTCAGGCGCTCAATCGGCCAGATGACTTTGACGACGTTGGGTTCCAGATAGTGAATGTCTTTTCCGTCGCGCATGCGCGGGTTGCTGATGATCATCAGGGTATCGGTGGGCTTGGGCAGTTCATCTACTTCGCCAATAATGGGGAGCTCACCGGCGATATGTAAGATTACTGTGTAGGCCATGCTTATCCTTCCTAAGATGCGTTTCTCAACAAGACATGAATTTTCAGCTTCCCTAATACGATCAGGTCGCCGTGATGAAGGGGATATTCCACATTTGGAGCGAGACGTTTGCCGTTGACGTAGGTGCCGTTGGATGAACCCAGGTCCATAATGATGGCCTTTTCTCCATCCCATTTCAAAACGGCGTGCATGCGTGAGACGCCGCTGGCGTAAGCCTGGTAAGGAGAAAGGTCAATATCAGGCATAATGGGCTGTCCTTCACTGATCCTCCCGAGGGTGTATTCGTTGCGGTCAGCCAGGGGCAATACCTGCCCTGTATCCACCAGATGCAAGGTTCCCCACGCATTCACAATCTTGGAAGGGGGAGTGGGGGGCACGGCTTTGACCACTTCTGCCCCAATGGATTCTCGAATCTGATCGGTGTGAATGTTTTGGGTGATCAACGAGTCGCTACTGGTCAGTTGGGCACCACACTCGCTGCAAAACATTGCACCGGCTATATTCAAGTGTTTGCAATTAGAGCATACAATCATTTATCCTTCTCCTTGGCGCCTGCCAATATCAGGGCACGGGTTCGGTATTTGATTTCTTTACTGCCTTCGCCGCCCCAGGCGTGCATCCGTTCGAGGTTTTCGGCTTCGATGATGGCAGTCTTGGCCAGTTCGCGCTCGCCTTGAGAGAGAAGGTGTGTGGCAAGGTTTTGAAGATGGCGCGAGGCGCGATCATAATGACCGGCTTCTGCTTCGGAGCGCGCCTTCTCCTGTAAGCGATAGAGGGTGAGGCGTGAAAGTGCCCGCAAGATGGTGGCGGGAGGCGGTTCGCTGCCGGC
>JBMFPJ010000331.1:0-2656 GCA_049969175.1 Anaerolineae bacterium
GCACGCAACCCACAGGTGCGGGTGATTGTGCTTACAGGCAGCGGACGGGTCTTTGGTGCCGGGCAGGATATTGAGGAGATGCGGGCATACGGAGAAAACATCTCGTATCGCCAGCATCTGTTGCAAACGTATAATCCCCTGGTTTTGCAAATCCGTCGGCTGGAAAAGCCGGTCATCGCGGCGATCAACGGGCCATGTGCCGGGGCCTCGCTGGGAATCGCCCTGGCCTGTGATGTGCGGCTGGCGGCCGAAACGGCCACTTTCGTCGTGGGTTTCAATGGCATTGGCCTGGTTCCCGATTCGGCCGTCTCTTTGTTGCTGCCGATGCTCATTGGCCTGGGACGTGCTGCAGAATTCACCTTCACCAATGCACCGATCTCTGCACGGCAGGCGCTGGAATGGGGCATGGTCAATCGTGTGGTGCCGGCCGAGCAGCTGACAGAGGCCACCCTGGAATGGGCCGGTCAGATGGAACGCGGTCCCCTTGGGGCGTATGGGCTGACCAAACGTGCTTTTAACCGGGCGCTGTTGAGCAACCTGGAAGAAGTGCTGGAATATGAGGCGCAATTGCAAGAAATTGCGGGTCATCGCCCGGAACATTGGGAGGGGGTTGCCGCCTTTCTGGAACGGAGGCCGCCGAAGTTTGAAAAATAATGGGTGATAAAACAGAGCGATTCACGATTTTTGTCATATTGACGGACACTGAATTATCTGTTAAGGTTAACTCCGAGCTATTCATGCAAACAGGCGTGATTTTATGGTTGTTTTCATTGACATAACGGTGTGAAAAAAGCGGGCTTCCCCGTCCGGGGTGCCCGCTTATATTTTTTCTAAAAATAATCTCAACTTGTTCAGGAGAGGATATGTCTGCTCAGATTAATGCTTTTGAAATGGCGCAAAAACAATTTGATGCCGTTGCCAAAATGCTCAAACTCGATCCGGCGGTTGCGGAAATGCTGCGCTGGCCGATGCGTGAATATTCGTTCCGCATTCCGGTGCGCATGGACGATGGCACGATGAAAGTCTTCCAGGGTTTCCGCGTGCAACACAATGATGCCCGTGGGCCAAACAAGGGCGGCATCCGCTTCCATCCGGCCGAGACGTTGGACACCGTCCGCGCGCTGGCCACCTGGATGACCTGGAAATGCGCCGTGGCCGACATTCCCCTGGGGGGTGGCAAGGGTGGCGTGGTGGTTGATCCGGCCACCCTCTCGGTGCAAGAAAAAGAACAGCTGTGCCGCGGTTGGGTGCGCGCCATGTGGAAGAACATCGGGCCGCGCAATGACGTTCCCGCCCCTGATGTTGGCACTACGCCGCAAATGATGGGCTGGATGATGGATGAGTACTCCAAACTGGTGGGGCAATATACACCGGGGGTGTTCACCGGCAAGCCGCTGGGCGGTGGCGGTTCCGAAGGTCGCACCGAAGCCACCGGTTTTGGCGTCATCTACACGGTGCGCGAGGCCATGCGCCACCTCAAGATGGACCCGACCAAATCCGTAGCGGCCATTCAGGGCTTCGGCAATGTAGCCCAATACGCTGCCATTGGCTTCACCGAAATCCTGGGCGGCAAGGTGGTCTGCGTCTCATACTGGGATCGCGCCGACCGCACGTCTTATACCGTCAGCAAGCAGGACGGCATTGATCCGCGCTTCTTGCAATCAATCACCGACCAATACGGTGCGATTGACAAAGACAAGGCGCGCGCAGCCGGTTACGAGATCGAAGCCGGCGACGCCTGGATCAGCAAAGACGTGGATGTGCTCATCCCGGCTGCTCTCGAAGGGCAGGTCAACACCGAAACCGTTCAGAAGATCAGCGATCGCGTGAAGATCGTGGCCGAAGGGGCCAACGGACCGGTCACCCCGGAAGCAGATGAATTCTTCAAAGCCAATAACATCTTTGATATTCCCGATTTCCTGTGCAACGCCGGCGGCGTGACCACTTCTTACTTCGAGCAGGTGCAAAACGACATGAACTTCTACTGGACGAAAGAAGAAGTGCTGCAAAAGCTGGATACGAAGATGACCTCCGCTTTCCACGCCGTGCTCGCATTAAGCCAGAAGGAAGGCGTGTACATGCGCGATGCCGCCTACATGGTCGCGATTGATCGTGTGGTCAAGGCGATGGAAATGCGCGGCTGGCTGAGCTCGGGCTGGTAAACGTTTGTTCGTGCAGAGAAAACCCGTCGGGAGAAGAATCTCCCGACGGGTTTTTTTGTTTGCTGAAACGGGGCCGATGAATTTGCCCTTATGGCTCAAGCGGATAGCCCGCCGCCTGCCAGGCATGAAATCCACCCAAAATGGGGTTGACGCGGGAAAAGCCGTGAGCCCTCAAAATCTGCGCCGCAGGGGCGCTCGATTCCTCGTTGGGTCAGGTGCAATAGGTGATGATCCACTGATTCGGGTCGAGTTCAGAAAGACGCGCTTCGAGATCGGCCAGGGGGATGGACAATGCTCCCGGGATGTGCGCCGCGGCGTAGGAGGTCGCGCTGCGCACATCCACAAAAACAGCGGTCCCCGCTTCAAAGGCGGCCTTCGCCTCTTCCAGTTGGAGGCGCGGGATCTCGCTTTCCGGAATCTGCGCTCCAAGCGGAGGGGCAAAAAGTGGCGTAGCCGTAGTCATAGCCGGCGCGCAGGCAACCAGAACCCCCAGC
>JBMFPJ010000332.1:0-2646 GCA_049969175.1 Anaerolineae bacterium
CTGCGTCGTCTGCTCATCCTGGCGGGCGAAGACATCGGCCTGGCCGACCCGCTGGGTCTGGTCGTCGCTTCCGCCGCGGCGCAAGCCTTCGATTACGTCGGTTTGCCCGAAGGGATTTACCCCATCGTTGAGGCCACGCTGTATCTGGCCACCGCGCCCAAATCTAACAGCGCGGGAGCCTACTTCAAAGCCATGAAGAAAATCGAGGAGGAAGGGCAAATCTCTGTACCACGCCACCTGATGGACAGCAGCCGCGACGCGGCAGCGTTGGGCCACGGCAAAGATTATGCCTATCCGCATGATCATGAGGGGCATTTTGTCCCCCAGCAATATCTCCCACGGCGGCTGCTGGGCACCTACTTTTACACCCCATCCGAGGAGGGTTACGAAGCCCAGGTCAAGGCACGGCTGGAAAGGTGGCGTGAAGCGCAACGCAAAGCTCTGGGCATCGAGCGGCGTGAAGATCTCCCTGCGATGAGCGAGGAAGAAATCAAAGAGATGAAGAGGAAAATCAAATAAGCCAGCATGACCACTCTGTTACTCATTCGTCATGGCGAAAACGACTACGTCAAAAAGCATCGGCTCGCTGGGCGCTTGCCTGGCATTCACTTAAACGAGCGTGGTCAGCAACAAGCACAGGCGCTGGCCGAAGCGCTAAAGGAGGTGCCTTTGGCAGCTATCTATTCCAGCCCGCTGGAGCGCGCCGTCGAGACGGCAACGCCTATCGCCAGCGCGCACCGGCTTGAAGTCCAGATAGAAGCGGGATTGCTAGAGACCGATGTAGGCAAATGGCAGGGGCAGTCGTGGAAAATTTTACAACACACCAGGGCCTGGAAAATCGTGCAAAGCGCCCCCTCGCGTTTTCAATTCCCAGAAGGGGAGTCATTTTATCAGTGTCAGAGTCGGGTCGTTGCCGCACTGGACACCCTTCTCCGCCGCCATAAGCCCAAAGACATCATTGCCTGCGTCTTCCATGCCGATCCGATCAAACTGGCAGTGGCACATTACATCGGCTTGCCGCTGGATCACTTTCAGCGGCTGGGATGCGAGACAGGGTCCGTGACCATGCTGCATATTGGCGATTCCGGCGCGGGTTTAATGAAATTAAATCAGCGCCCACCCTTTGATTTTTTGGGGGGGGTGAAGAAATAAAAAACTAAGAGCGTGTTTTATAACGTGAATACCTGACTGCACTCTGAGAGCGTTTTTTATAAATCGGGGTTTACCATAGATGAACACGGATGAACACCGATTCTGAAGAAAAACGGGATGAAATTACCTTGTAAATCCAATTTATCTGTGTTCATCTGTGGTTGGAACATGAATTTCAAAACACGCTCTAAGACAAATTCGATAAAGCAGGTTAAAATTTTCATCAACATCGCCCACACAATCAGGAAAATTCAATCACTCAGAGGAGGCAGAAAATGACAAAAAGCACCAAGCAACTGGAGGGAGAAGTCTATTATCCCTCCGAATCGCTCATCGCTCAGGCCCGCCTGAAAGATTGGGATGAGCTAGCCGAGAAAGCCCGCAAAGATCCCGTGGCATTTTGGGCCGCTGAAGCCGAGGAGCTGGAATGGTTCCAAAAGTGGGAAAAAGTACTGGATGACTCAAATAAACCGTTCTTCAAATGGTTCGTCGGGGCAAAAGTAAATATCGTTCACAACGCTGTAGATCGTCACATCAACACGTACCGCAAAAATAAGCTCGCCTTGATCTGGGAAAGTGAAGATGGCAAACTGGAACGCACTTTCTCTTATTATGCGTTGAATCGGGAAGTCTCACGCATGGCAAATATTCTCAAGGCAATGGGTATTAAAAAAGGTGACCGGGTGACCATTTACATGGGGCGCATCCCGGAAATTGTCTTTGCCATGCTGGCCTGCGCAAAGATTGGGGCGATTCATTCGGTAGTGTTCGGCGGTTTTTCCGTAGATGCTCTGCAAGGGCGCATTGAAGACAGTCAGTCGAAACTGGTCATCACCGCAGATGGCAGTTTCCAAAATGGAAAAGTTGTTGAGCTTAAGCAAATTGTCGATGAAGCCCTCAAGCGCTGTCCAAGCGTGGAAAATGTCATTGTCGTGAAGCGCGTCGGGCATAATGTCCCGATGGAGGCCGGACGCGATCACTGGTATCACGAACTGTGCGCTCTCCCCATCGCCAACGGCAAATGCCCCACCGAGGTCATGGATGCCGAAGACCCGCTTTTTATTCTGTACACTTCCGGCTCAACCGGCAAGCCCAAAGCCATTCTGCACACCCACGGCGGCTATATGGTCGGTGTATATTCTACGCTCAAATACGCCTTCGACATCAACGATGAAGATCGCTGGTGGTGCACGGCCGATCCCGGCTGGATCACGGGGCATTCCTACATTGTCTATGGGCCAATGTTGAACGGCGCCACCTCCATGCTCTTTGAGGGAGGGCCGGCTTATCCTTATCCCAATCGCTGGTGGCAGGTGGTTGAACGTTACGGCATTACCATTCTATACACTGCGCCTACTGCCATTCGCGGTCTGATGCGTTTTGGCGAAGCCTGGCCCAACCGGCATGATCTTTCCTCGCTGCGCTTGTTAGGCACCGTGGGTGAACCGATCAACCCGGAAGCCTGGCGCTGGTATTACCGTGTCATTGGGAAGG
>JBMFPJ010000333.1:0-2642 GCA_049969175.1 Anaerolineae bacterium
GTCGCTTTAAGTTATACTTGCAGCGTTTATGACTGACCATATTCGTAATTTCTGCATTATTGCTCATGTGGATCACGGCAAGTCCACGCTGGCTGACCGCTTGTTGCAACTGACCGGCACGATCTCGGATCGCGAGATGACGGAGCAGGTGCTCGATAGCATGGACCTGGAACGCGAGAAAGGTGTAACCATCAAGGCTTCGGCGGTGCGTATGAACTACGCTGCCCGCGATGGCAAATCCTATGAGCTGAATTTGATTGACACCCCTGGCCATGTGGATTTTGGCTATGAGGTCAGCCGCGCCCTGGCAGCCTGTGAAGGCGCCATCCTGGTCGTGGATGCCACGCAAGGGATTGAGGCCCAAACTCTGGCAAATTTGTATTCGGCCATTGACGCCAATTTGGAGATTATTCCGGTCATCAACAAAATTGATCTGCCATCTGCCCGGCCCGACGAAGTGGCCGAGGATGTCGGTAGCCTGATCGGGGTCCCGCCTGATTCGGTGATTCGCATTTCTGCAAAAGAAGGGAAAAACGTCGAGGCCGTCCTGGAAGCGATCGTGCAGAAGATTCCACCGCCCAAAGGTGAAACAGATCGTCCCCTGCGCGCCCTGGTATTTGATTCGCATTATGATTCCTACAAAGGCGTCATCGCTTATGTGCGTATCATGGAAGGATCGGTGCGCGTGACCGATTCGCTGCGCATGATGTCCACGAAAGCGGATTTTAAACCGGTGGAAATAGGGATTTTTGCCCCAGGCATGAAACCGGTGGAGGGGCTAACTGCCGGTGAGGTGGGTTATATCGCCACCGGTTTTAAGACGGTCCATGAATGTCGCGTAGGGGATACGATTACGCTCAGCGCCTCCCCTGCTGCCGAACCGTTGCCGGGTTACCGTCACCCTAAGCCCATGGTATTCGCCGGCATTTATCCAGTGGAAGCCGATGATTACGCCGATTTGCGCGATGCCCTGGAAAAATTGCAACTCAACGATGCCTCGTTGACCTTCCAGCCCGAAACCTCACAAGCGCTGGGCTTCGGTTTTCGCGCCGGCTTCCTGGGTCTTTTCCACATGGAAATCATTCAGGAGCGCCTTGAGCGTGAGTATCTGCTGGATGTGCTCTTCACGGCTCCCTCGGTGGAATATCAGGTGGTGCTGCATGATGGTTCCACCCTGCTGGTAGATTCACCTGCTGAATTGCCGGATGAAAGCAAAATCGTCGAGATCCGCGAGCCGTGGATGACCATCGAAATCATTACTCCCACTGAATTCTACGGTCCCATCATGGACCTGGTCACCAAGCGCCGTGGCGTTTTTAAATCGCAAGAATACCCCGCACCGCATCGTGTCCAGCTTAACTTTGAAATTCCGCTTTCGGAAATCATCGTGGACTTTTTCGACGAGCTGAAATCGCGTACCCGTGGCTATGCCTCGCTGGATTACCAGTTCCTGGAGTATCGGCCAGATGATTTGCAAAAACTGGAAATCCTGGTCAATGGCGAGCCAGTAGATGCCCTGGCGACAATTGTCCACAAAAAAGATGCTTTCCATAAAGGTCAACGCCTGATCACCAAGCTCAAAGACCTGATTCCGCGTCAGTTGTTTGATGTGGCGGTACAGGCCGCTGCCGGCGGACGGGTGATTTCGCGGGCCAACGTCAAGGCCACCCGCAAAGATGTGCTTGCCAAATGCTATGGCGGCGATATTACCCGCAAGAAAAAATTACTCGAGAAGCAAAAGCGTGGCAAAAAACGCTTGAAGATGGTAGGCAACGTGGAAATCCCACAGGAAGCCTTCATGGCTGTTCTGCGCCTGGATGAGGAGTGAGGCGCATTGATGTCGCTGCGAGGTACTTTCCACCTGGGGAGGCAAGGATGTCTTTCTTGAAAGGCGCCAGACGCTGGCTACCGGGAGCGCTGATCAGCGGAGCGATCATCGTCGCCATCCTGTATTTTGTCGATTTCAAAGCTACCTGGGCCACCTTGCGCACCGCAAATTACATCATCCTTGCCCTGGTCATGATGCTTTCCCTTGTCTGGATGGCGGTACGTGCTCAGGTTTGGCGCACGCTCTTACGGGATCGCGCCACCTATGGCGCAGTTTTTTTTACCATCGGCGAGGGGTATCTCCTCAACAACTTTTTGCCGTTTCGCCTGGGAGAATTGGGGCGCGCCTTCTTGCTCAGCCGCAAAAGCGATTTGCAGTTCAGCGAAATCCTGCCCACCATTGTGGTGGAGCGATCGTTAGATTTAGGCTTTTCGGCTGCGGTTTTACTCCTTTCCCTGCCCTTTGTGGTGGGCGCCCGTGGCTCCGAAAAAATTGGCCTGATGGTAGGTGCAGCCGTTTTATTGGGCTTGCTTCTGCTTTACTTATTGGCCCGCAATCAAGCGGTAGCCCTGCGGTTGTTTCATTCCCTTACGGCTCACTGGCCCGCACTCCAACGCCTGGGAGGCGGCTTTCTCGAATCTTTCCTCAACGGCCTGGGCATTCTGACCAATGGCCGCCTTTTCCTCCGCTTTTTATTCTGGATGACGATTAACTGGGGGCTTTCCATCCTTTCCTACTACCTCATGATTCGCGCTTTTTTCCCCCAGGCGCAGTGGGTGTGGGGCATGTTTGGCCTGGGGGCTGCTGCTTTTGG
>JBMFPJ010000334.1:0-2607 GCA_049969175.1 Anaerolineae bacterium
TTGCATCCTACGTATGCAACTTTATCAGGTATTGGTAGAAAAGTCAAGGAAAAATGGGGGCAATTTTGCCCCCATTTGGATTTTCCTGACATTTCACTTACTTTTCTAACCAGATGGTCATTGGGCCGTCGTTGTAAATCTCAAGCAGCATGTGAGCGCCGAATTTTCCAGTTTGGGTGGGCACACCTTGCTGGCGGAGCAGCTCAGCAAAGCGAGCCACGAGCGGCTCAGCCCGTTCGGGAGGAGCGGCATCGGTAAAGGATGGGCGCCGTCCCTTACGTGCATCGGCATACAACGTAAATTGCGAAACGACAATGGCCTCACCGCCGACATCCAGGAGCGAGAAATTGGTTTTGCCCATTGTATCTTCAAAGATACGCAGGTTAGCAATCTTATCGGCCAGAAAGGCCGCCTGCGCCTCGCTATCGCCATGCCCCACTCCCAACAAAACGAGCAGACCACGCTCGATCTGAGCAATGGTCTGACCGTCCACCAGAACACGGGCATGGAGAACGCGTTGAATCAAGGCACGCATGAGGTCACATTTCCAGCGATGATGCCGTCAGGCCTTCAGGGTAGCTGGATCGCCTGACGCACTTCAGCCATGGTTTGTTCGGCGATGAGACGGGCGCGTTTCGCGCCATCGTGCAACACATCCCAGACGGTATCGGGGTTTTTGTTAATTTCGGCACGGCGTGCCCGGAACGGCTCAAGATGTTTGTTCAGGTTTGCTGCCAGGCGCTTTTTGCAATCCACACAGCCGATGCCGGCTCGGCGACATTCCACGTTGATCATCTCCACTTCTTCAGCTGGCGAGAAGATCTTGTGCAGCGAGAACACGTTACACACATCCGGGTTGCCTGGATCGGTGCGTTTAATGCGCGCCGGATCGGTGACCATTTGCATCACGCGCTGGGTGGTCTCTTCGGGGGTAGCAGCCAGTTCAATGTGATTGTTCAGACTTTTGCTCATCTTCTCTTTGCCATCAATACCCAGCACCTTTGGCACTTCGGTGGTTTTCATCTGCGGTTCAATCAAAACATTGGTGTTGAAGCGATAATTGAACGAACGCACAATTTCGCGCGCAAATTCGATGTGGGGCGCCTGATCCACGCCAACCGGCACCACCGTGGCCTTGTACAGGACAATGTCAGCGGTCATCAGCACGGGATAGCCTAGCAGCCCATAATTGACATTCTCCGGCTGCTGGCGGACTTTTTCTTTGAAGGTGGGCAAATCGGTCAATTTTCCCAGCGGCGTGACCATCGAGAGAATAGTATGCAGTTCGGTCACCTGGGGCACATGTGATTGGATAAAGACGATCGATTCTTCTGGCCGGATGCCAGCGGCCAACCAGTCGAGAGCCATTTCGTAGGTATTCTTCTTCAGGTCAGCGGTCGTTTCGACCGTTGTCAGAGCATGCAAATCCACGATGCAATACACGCACTCGTAGTCATCCTGCAAGGCGACATAATTCTGGATTGCGCCAAGATAATTACCGAGATGCTGCCGCCCGGTTGGGCGAGCGCCCGAAAAAACGCGTCCTTTTTTTGACATAAGGTTGGCTCCGTTATCTGAAATTTTTTCTACCCTTCGACGATTTTCTGCACCAGGCCCAGCACCTCGCCCGGTTCGGCATGTCGTTTGGTTTGAAGCTTGGAGTAAATCAGCTGGCCATTCACGCTCACTTCAAACCGACCGCCATCGGAAGGGATTAATTTCAATTCTTGAATATCGAACTCGTAATTTTTCAAAAGTTCCTCAGCCAGGCTCACGGCCCGCTCCGTATAATGTCAAACTGCACAATAGACGATCTCGATGTTAAGCATATTGGCATCTTCAGGAAAATTTAAGTTTCGCGGCCATTTTCCGGCCTGTGCGCATACAATTGTTAGAAAATTATAACATGTTGCCACACTTCCCTTGCTTTTGCATCTTATGCGCGCTATAATGCGACACGTTGCCTGAAGGCAGCAAGGAGGTCGCTATGCCAGTTTACACGTATCGTTGTGAGTCCTGTGGAATCCAATTTGAACGCCACCAATCGTTCAATGATGCCCCGCTGAAGATTTGCCCGGAGTGCCGTAAGAAATCTTTGAAGAAAGTGATCGCGCCGGTGGGGATTGTATTTAAAGGTTCAGGCTTTTACGCCACCGATCACCGTTCCCCCTCCGGGAGCACCACCCGGCCAAGCAAGTCCAGCACAAACGACAGCAACACATCCAACGACTGAAATTTTCTGGCTTTCTGCAACGCCGCGGCAATGTTTCAGCCGCGGCGTTTTTTTTGTATCTGTAGCGTCGGGTGAAAAAAATAAGACCCCACAAGCGGGGTCTTTTGTGTTCGCAGCTCCTGGCGTAGGACTCGAACCTACAACCTAGCTGTTAACGTGCTGCCCCTTGCGGGACATCACCCCGGCGGACTTGCACCGCCTTTCGTATCGCACTGTGCGGGGTGGAGATTTCAGATGGGCAGGGCTGGGTAGCCCTGCCGAGTGTTATTTGCTCGCCATTGTCATTTGCTGTTGCCAGGTGAGTTGCAGAAAAAGGGGAATGAGGTGGTAAAGGTTTTTTAGAGTTGAAAAGGGGTCAGGTTAAGGTGTACTGA
>JBMFPJ010000335.1:0-2605 GCA_049969175.1 Anaerolineae bacterium
CCCCATAAGAGACCCTCGAGGTAACGCCACAGGCGGCGTCCCAGCGAGCGGATTCGCGACAGGGAGAGATAGCGCCTCGGGTACACCGGTCGGGCAGCCGGCAGAGGACCCGTCCACTCGGCAGTGAGGGCGCCCCAGGTCAGACCGGCGCCAAAGCCTACCAGAACAATTTTGTCGCCGGGTTTGATCTGCCCCTTTTCCACTGCTTCGACAGTTGCAATGGGGATGGATGCAGTAGAAGTATTGCCATAGCGCTCTACGTTAACGATAAATCGCTCCATCGGCATCTTCAAGTTGCGTGCCGCTGCTTCGATGATGCGATAGTTAGCCTGGTGAGGCACCACCCATTGAACATCATCCAGTTTCCAGCCGGAGGCTTCTACGGCTTCGCGCGTAGCCTGCGCCATGACACGGGTGGCAAAGCGGTACACTTCGCGGCCATCCATATAAATATAATGCTGTCCTTCGCGCACAGTATGCTCACTGGCAGGACGGTGGCTTCCGCCGGCGGGCAGGCTAAGCAAGGCACCGCCGGAGCCATCGGAGCGTAAAACGCCGCTGCCCACTCCGCCAGGCTGTTCACTGGCCTGCAAGACAAATGCCCCCGCTCCATCGCCAAACAAAATGCAGGTACTGCGATCCTTCCAGTTGACAAAGCGCGAAAGGGTCTCCGCCCCAATGACCAGAGCGTTTTTGATCGCCCCGCTCCGAATGGCCTGCGCTGCCATGTGCGTGGCATAGATAAAGCCGGTACAGGCAGCCAGCAAATCGAAAGCCCCTGCTTTCGTGGCCCCTAATTGATCTTGAATCAGACAGGCGGTCGCCGGGAAGATATATTCTGGGGAGGACGTGGAGCAAATGATCAGATCCAGATCAGCGGGGCGCAGGCGAGCGATTTCCAGTGCTTTGAGCGAGGCCTCCACCGCCAGCGTAGAGGGGAATTGATTTTCACGGGCGATCCGCCGCTCGCGAATTCCGGTACGTTCACGAATCCAGTCATCGCTCGTTTCAACGATTTTTTCCAGATCGTGATTCGTCAATACAGTTTCGGGAACTGCCATCCCCCAACCAGTAATATGTGCATACGGCATAGGTCACTCCCAAACGAACATCTTCCCAGGCGCAAACCGGATGGACGGTTCAGGATTGCGCAAAACGGCTCAAAATGATAGTGGCATTATGGCCACCAAAGCCAAACGAATTAGACATCACGTGTTGCGGTGAGGCTAGGCGGGGCACATTGGGCACATAGTCCAGGTCACATTCGGGATCAGGGTTTTCGTAGTTAATCGTCGGCGGCAGGATATTCTCTTGAAAAACGCGCACACAAATGACCGCCTCCAATGCGCCAGAAGCGCCCAGCAAATGGCCGGTCATAGATTTAGTCGAAGAGACCGGGATGTTATATGCATGCTCGCCAAAGACCGTCTTGATAGCCGCCGTCTCGCTTTTATCGTTCAATGGTGTAGAAGTTCCGTGGGCATTGATGTAATGAATATCCTTCACGCCCAAGTCGGCATCCTGTAAAGCCAGTTTCATAGAAAGTGCCGCTCCTGCGCCGTTTTCAGCCGGTGCAGAGACGTGGTAAGCATCATCCGAAGTGCCATAGCCGCTAAGCTCGCACAGGATCTTCGCCCCGCGCCTTTGAGCATGTTCCAGTGATTCCAGGATCAGAATCCCGGCCCCCTCCCCCATGACAAAGCCATCCCGATTCTTATCGAAAGGGCGGGAAGCCTTCTCTGGCGCGTCATTGCGCGTGGACAGGGCGCCCATCACATTCATCCCGGCCATCGCCACCGAAACGATGGCTGCCTCGCTGCCACCAGCGATCATCACATCGGCTGCCCCACGGCGAATCATTTCCGCCGCCTCACCAATGGCATTGGTGCCACTGGCGCACGCCGTTGCCAGCGCCATGTTGGGGCCACGCGCTCCCAGATGAATGGCGATCATCCCCGCAGCACTATCCGCAATCATCATCGGCACCAGGAAGGGGCTGATGCGCTCCGGGCCACGCTCACGGAAAACTTCTACCTGCTCGAGCAAAGTAATGATGCCTCCAATCCCCGTACCGATCAGAATGCCAACCCGATCGCGATTCGATTCATCAATGGTCAGCCCGGCTTGAGTCAGCGCCTCCAGCGTGGAAGCCAGCGCAAACTGAGTGAAGCGATCCATCTTGCGCGCCTCGCGCGCTCCGAACAACGCTGGCCCATCAAAACCCTTGACCTCGGCAGCAAATTTTGTCTTATGGCGGCTGGCATCGAAATGAGTGATGGGCGCCGCGCCGGATTTCCCGGCCAGGATCGCCTGCCAGGTCTGTTCGGCATTGTTTCCTAAAGGACTGACACAACCAACGCCCGTCACAACAACGCGTTTTCTCATAAAGCTGCTCTCCTGAAAATAACAAAGGACAAGACTACACTTGTCCTTTCAGTCTGGCTGTTATAACACAACAGGCCAAAAAGCGATGCGGGCCAAGATTCAGATCAGTTGCAGCAGTTTCCAGATTTGCTGAATGTGCAGGCGATCATGCTCGGCGGCAAAGCACATCATCTCCAACAAATTCGTCGGGCCGAAAATCGAGTGCCGCGCTTTTCGCTCC
>JBMFPJ010000336.1:0-2599 GCA_049969175.1 Anaerolineae bacterium
GGGGAGACACTCATGCTGGCCCTGCTCGACGAAGTCACCGGTCTCTCACTCAACGCCACCTACTACCCCATGCAGGCACGTGATCCGCTTACTTACAGTGCCGTCTTACCTCTGCCCATGCAAGCAGTCATCAAATATCGTTATGCGCGGCAAAGCAGTGTTCAAGTCGTGGAAGATACCAGCTTTGGCACGCCCATTCGCTATCGCCTGTATTTCGTAAGCGGGCCAGGAGAAGTCAACGACATCATCAGCGATTGGAGCGACAAAGTGTACAGCCGTCCCCTGGGCAGCATTCAGGGGCGCATCGTCAACGCCGATACCGGCGCCCCCATTCCCAATCTGCTGGTCAATGCCGGTGGCGAACAATCCTTCACCGATTCCGCTGGCCGCTTCGACCTGGAAGGGCTACCGACCGGCACCCACAACCTGGTCATCTACGCCCCCGATGGTGGCTACCAGACCTTCCAGCAAGGAGCGGTCGTCGCCGAGGGGATGAATACCCGCGTGGACGTGCAGATCAAATCCACTCCGCGCGTCAATGTCACCTTTATCGTTTCCGTGCCCGCAAACACCGTCTCCGGTGCGCCGATCCGCCTGGCAGGTAACCTGCTGCAGCTAGGCAACACCTTCGCCGATCTGCAAGGCGGGCTGAGCACCATCGCCGAACGCATGCCCACCCTGACCCTCATGCCCGATGGGCGTTACACTACGACCATCAGCCTGCCGGTCGGCGCCTACATTCAATACAAATACACGCTGGGCGATGGCTTTTGGAACGCCGAACACAAAACCAGCGGCGAATTCGTCTTGCGCGAGTTTGTCGTCCCTCCCCAAGACCTGGTCTTGCAAGATCAGATCGAAACCTGGCAGGCTGGCGCTTCCTCCCCCATCCTGTTCGAAGTCACCGTCCCAGCCACCACGCCAGTAGGCGAAATCATTTACATTCAATTCAACCCTTATGGCTGGTCCACGCCCCTGGCCATGTGGCCGCTGGGCAACAACCGCTGGGCATACAAGCTCTACGGCCCCTTCAACCTGTTAGGCGAGTTCGGCTACCGCTACTGCCGCAACGCCCAATGCGGCGTCGCCGATGATGTTGCCACTGTCGGCGAAACTACCCCCGGCCACCGCGTCTCCACCAGCCTGTTTGGGCAAGACATTCAAGATACCGTCACCGCCTGGCAATGGCTGGACAACGGCGAACCCACCACCCTGGTCGGCGCTCCCATCGTAGCGCGCCCAAAGGGCTTTGTCACTGGCATTGAGCTGCAACCCTTTTTCCACCCCAACTGGTCTTATTTCACCCCCCAGGCCTTCGCCAACATCCAGGCCCTCGGCGCCAATCAAGTCATCCTGACCCCTACCTGGAGCTATAGCCACATCTCCCCCCTGGTTTTTGAACCCATCCCCGGCAAAGACCCGCTCTGGATCGACACCGCCATCCTGGCGAATCAGGCCCGCAGCCTGGGCCTGAACGTAGCCATCTTCCCTCACCCACACTTCCCCGTCTCATCCGCGGACTTCTGGCTGGGCGCGCCCAAAGACGCGTTCTGGTGGCAGACGTGGTTCGACCACTACCGCGCTTTTGCCGTCAATTATGCCGATCTGGCCACCCAAAGCGGCGCCCAAACCCTGGTTCTCGGCGGCGACTGGCTCACTCCGGCAATCCCCGGCGGCTCTCTAGCCGATGGTTCTCCCTCCAACCTGCCAGCCGATGCCGATTTGCGCTGGAAAGCCATCCTGGATGAAGTACGGCAACATTTTCATGGTCAGGTCTTATGGGCATTGCCGTTCACCCCGGGCAACCTGCAACCACCCCTTTCCCTGCTCAGCCAGGCGGATGGAATTTACCTGCTCTGGTCGGTTCCCCTGGCCTCTCAAAGCGGTGCGCCCAAAGATGCCCTGACCAACGAAGCCGGGCGCCTGCTGGATAACGAAATCTACGGTCTGGCAACCATTCTGAACAAACCTTTTCTTCTCGCCCTGGCCTATCCCTCCGTTTCGGGTGCCTCGCTGGGCTGTCTGGCCGATGGGCGCGGCGGTTGCCTGGATTGGTCTGTTTTCAGCCCGCCCCATACCGATCAGCTCTCCTTTACCCTCAGCCTGCAAGAGCAGGCCGACATTTACGAAGCCATTCTCACTGCGGTCAATGAGCGCCCCTGGGTTGGAGGCGTGATCAGCCGCGGTTACTATCCGCCTGTGGCCTTGCGCGATAAATCCGCCTCCATCCACGGCAAACCCGCAGCCGATATTCTCTGGTACTGGTTCCCGCGCCTGCTGGGGATTGTGAAATAAAGCCATAAGTCAGTGCCCCTTCCTCCGTCAGGCTTTCCCCGCCCCCGTCCGAGAAACGAAAGTTGCGCCGCATGGTGTCGCTTGTCAATGCGAGATGAATCTCGCACCACCGCGTAAGGTGAGTTTAAAAAGCTCGTTGCATAGACCAGCAATTCTAAATTTAGGTGTTGCTTGCTACGGAAGAGAGGGGTTGAAGGGGATGGATTTCGCCGGGGCAGGCAAGCCATGCAGGGTGGGAAGTCCCGCAGAAGAAGGCTTGGGGGGCATCCAGGCAAGCCGAATCTCCCCTCTGCTCCGCCAGGAC
>JBMFPJ010000337.1:0-2585 GCA_049969175.1 Anaerolineae bacterium
GCGTGAAGAAGTGGAACACACCCTCAAATCACTTGGGGTAGCGCATCCGCTTACTGAGGCAGAACCCGTGGAAATGTCCACGGCTCCCGTCGAAAACATCCTGGCAGAATCGCCGGCAGAGCCGCCAGCAAAAGACATCGAGGCTTTGCTCCAAAGCGCGGACAAAATCAAACTCGATAACGTGGATGCCTTTTGGAATCAGGCTGCTGAAAAGCATGGCAATGCGCCACTCAACCCGGATGTCATTTCTTACGAACAGGCGCGCCAGTTGGGCCTGATCCCAGACGAAGACCAGCAATAACATTGCCCAAACTGCCGGGCATGTGTTACAATTTTGCCCGCTCTGGGGCGTGGTGCAAGGGCAGCACACCAGACTTTGGATCTGTGGATCTTGGTTCGAATCCAGGCGCCCCAGCCACATTTTCCCGCCACGGCGGGGCTTTTTCTCTCAACAGGTTTGCTAGCCCCTCGTGGGGCGCAAGCCTGTTTTTTTCTTAGTAACTTACCTTACGCGGTACGCTTTGTTGCAAACACCCGGCTGTTTCACTGCGAGGTGGCCAAAAAGGCCGCCGAAGCCGTCCCCCGGATGTGTGCGGAGATGGCTTCGCCGCCTGAAAATCGCGACGTGGTGGACAACTCATTGAGTTGTCCCACGCCATGACAGCGGAAAGCAGGTTGATCTTGATGATTGCAACAGAGCACTCTAAAAAAGCAAACGTCCTCTGGAAACCCAGAGGACGTTTGGATTTGGGCAGACAATCAGGCCGTCTCTACCAGGCCCATTGCGGCCAGCATTTCTTCATTGGTGGCAAATTTAAATTCTTCCAGGCCGCGTTTTTGGGCTTCAGCGATTTCGACCGCTTCCAGACGTTTGATGTCTTCTTTGGTGACGACCGGTTTGCCGAGGGTTTTCAAACGGGCGTGCAATGTTTCCAGGTTAGCGGGTTGCGGCGTTTGTGTTTGCAGGTATTGCAACACGGCTTTGGCGGCGTTGATCCCGTCCTTGCGGGCATAGCCGACCAGGCCTTCGCTGGCCTTGCGCGACCAGCCACCGACGAAGATGCCCTCGATGGGTTTGCCAGTTTGAGGATCAAAAGCCTCGTAGGATTTGCCTTCTACCGGGAAGAGCGGGGATGGGTTCTTGACGAACTCGTTCCATTCGACTGGCAGGCCGAAGGTCTCGTCCACTCGATCCCCGATGGCAAAGATGACTGTTTCAACATCCAGCCGGCGTTTCACGCCAGTGCCTTTGGCTTTGGTCTCACCATCTTTGAGTACAAGGATGTTTTCTTCGATTTCCAGCTGTTTCACCCGATTTTGTTCATCGCCGATCATTTGCACAGGCGAGGCCAGGAACTCAAAGCGAAAGCGGGTGTTGGAGGTAGCCGACATGGCTTTGGGCAATGCTTCCAAAATGGCGGCCCGCGCCGCGGCCGGATCCTGACCGATGGCTTGCATGATCGGGGTCACCCGGGCAATTTCGGCATCCAGGGCAGCGATGTCGAGGTTGGCGATCACCGATTCCATTTCTTTTTTGTCAAATTTCACTTCGGCCGGGCCGCGGCGCACTACGGCGATCACCTCTTCCACTTTTTCCTCGCGGATCAGGTAGCGGGCAATATCTACCATCACATTGCCGGCGCCGACAATGGCACACCGTCGGCCAAAGTAGAATTTCCGCTGGCTGAAGGGCGGGAGCTTATTGTAGAAATAAACGACATCTTTGGCATGATACACGCCTTCCAGTTTTTCGCCAGGGATGCCCAGCCATTTTGTCCCTTGGGCGCCGGCGGTGACCAGAATGGCCTGAAAACCGAGCGCCCGCAAATCCTCCAGGCTCAAATCGCCTTGCGAGCCGATGATCACATTGCCATAGTATTCAATGTTCGGGTGCTCCAGCACCTGATGGAATTGCTTACGCAACCCCTCCTTCATGGAATGCTTGGCCGGATAAATCCCGTATTCAGCTAACCCTCCCGGTTTCAAATCGCGATTGAAGACTATCACCTGAACCCCCTGATTGGCAAGTTCACGAGCGCCAAACAAACCGGCTGGCCCAGCGCCTACTACGGCAACGAAATATGCATTTTGCATAGACACAGTTCCTCCTTGAGGCTATTCAGACAAAACGGGTAGATTATAGTAGAAAAGAGTGATGCAGGCAAGCACTGCTTGCTGTCTCCAATGGCAAATTGATTATACAAAAACCGCGCCCTATTTTCTAGCGCGAAAAAGTACAATTGGAAATGCGCTTATTTTGCATTGACTATGCTAAGATTAAGGCATTGTTAATCAAGAGGAGGCTTGTATGACCGACCCCACCGATCGTTTTCACAAAATTGTTTCGGGGGAGAAGAAAATCTCCGACTCGATTATGGCAAGACTGCCCAAGGCTTCCCCCACCTCTCCGACCCCGGCGGCGCCTCAGACTCCGCCCCGGCCGGCCTCCCGTTTAAGCGGCTTGCGCCTCGGCCCGGCGTTTTGGACCGTTACCGGCCTGATCTCGTTGTTGGTCAATGGGGTGCTTATCGCCGTGCTTTTCGTTCTCCTGCAGATGCTGGGACAATTGCAAGCCACTGCGGGAG
>JBMFPJ010000338.1:0-2563 GCA_049969175.1 Anaerolineae bacterium
CTTGGAGGCTGGTGGTTGGCAGCAGCCATACTGAATGCCATGCTGGCCATTCAAGTCTCATGGAAAACGGCGTGGATTGGCATCTTCTCGATGATCCTGGTTTCTATTCTGCTTTTGTTTGGAATGATGCTGCACTTTACCGAATTTGATGGTCCCAGCCGCTCTAAATTTATCTTCATGCTCTATAATTTTGGCGTTGCGTTTAGCGCTGCCTTTTTGTGGCGCTTTGGTTATGCCAAAGAATGATGTGAACGATGACATTCAAACTGGTTTCTCCATTTCAACCTACAGGCGATCAACCGGAAGCAATTCGTCAACTGGTGGAGGGTGTTCGCAAAGGAATGCGCCATCAGGTCTTGTTGGGGGCAACCGGAACCGGCAAGACTTTTACTATTGCATCTGTCATCCAAGAATTGCAAATGCCCGCCCTGGTAATGGCACACAATAAGACTCTGGCTGCTCAACTCTATGCTGAATTTCGTGAATTCTTCCCGGAAAACGCGGTTGAATATTTTGTTTCTTACTATGATTATTACCAGCCAGAGGCTTACGTTCCGCGGCAGGATTTATACATCGAAAAAGAGACTGAAATCAATGAAGAGATCGAGCGCTTGCGCCTGGCAGCGACTACGGCCCTGGTTTCCCGTAAAGATGTGATTATCGTCGCTTCGGTTTCCTGTATTTATGGTCTGGGATCGCCGGAAGAGTTTGGTAAAGGAACCGTTAGTTTACGGGTGGGTGAAATTTATCGGCGCAATGCTTTGCTGCGGCAGCTGGTGGAGAGTCAGTATCAGCGAAATGACTTCGAATTGCGCGGGGGCAATTTTCGGGTCCGTGGCGATACGCTGGAGATCATGCCGGCTTATGAGGAGCGGCGCGCCTATCGCATCGCTTTCTTCGGGGATGAGGTCGAGCGGATTCTGCAAATTAACCCGGTAACTGGGGAAATTTATGGCGAATTGCCCGAGATTTCGATTTATCCGGCCAAACAATACCTGACCGATTCCGATAAACTCAAAGAAGCCATTGCAGATATTGAAGCCGAGCTGGAGGAGCGCCTGGCCTTTTTCAAGGCACAGGGAAAGTTCCTGGAGGCTCAACGCCTGGAACAACGTACTCGCTATGACCTGGAAATGCTGCGGGAAGTGGGGTATTGCTCAGGAATCGAAAATTATTCCCGACATTTGGATCAGCGCGCTCCCGGTACCCATCCCTGGACGTTGATTGACTTCCTGCCCAGTGATTATTTGCTGGTGATTGATGAATCGCACATGACCATTCCCCAGATTCGTGGCATGTATAATGGCGACCGCTCGCGGAAGGAAACACTGGTGGAGTATGGCTTTCGTCTGCCCAGCGCGCTGGATAATCGTCCACTCAAATTTGATGAATTTGAGCAAGTGATGGGTTACACAATTTATACTTCGGCTACCCCCGGACCTTACGAAATGGAGCGCGCCGAGCAGGTGGTAGAGCAAATTATCCGCCCAACGGGCCTGGTGGACCCGGAGGTAGAAGTCCGCCCGACAGCCGGCCAGGTGGATGACCTGGTGGGGGAGATACGCCAACGAATCGAGCGCGGTGAGCGGGTGTTGGTCACCACGCTGACCAAGCGCATGGCTGAAGATTTATCGGATTATCTGATGGAACTGGGGCTAAAGGTTCATTATTTGCACTCTGAGGTGGAAACTCTGGAGCGGGTGAGTATTTTGCGAGATCTACGCCTGGGGGTGTTTGATGTAATTGTGGGCATCAACCTGCTGCGCGAGGGACTGGACTTACCTGAAGTTTCTCTGGTGGCGATTCTCGACGCGGACAAAGAGGGCTTTTTGCGTTCTGATACGGCGCTGATTCAGACGATTGGGCGCGCGGCACGCAATGTCAACGGCAAGGTGATCATGTATGCTGACCGGATCACTGAGTCCATGCGGCGGGCAATGGACGAGACCAACCGCCGCCGCGCCAAACAGATCCGTTACAACGAAGAACATGGCATCATTCCAGTTAGCATTGTCAAGGCGGTTCATGACCTGACTGAGAGCGTCGCGGTGAAGAGTGTGGCTGAGCCAAAGCCAGCATATCGAGCCAGGGCAGATCTACCACGACGCGAGATTCAACGCCTGATTACCGATTTGGAAAAAGAGATGAAAGAAGCCGCAAAGAATCTGGAGTTTGAAAAGGCGGCTGCTTTACGCGATGAGATCTTTGAGCTGAAGGCTTTGCTGGCAGAGGATGAAAGCCTGCGCCCGTGGGAGCGCCTCCGCTTGCTGGCTGGAGAGGAGGAAGAATGAAGAATAGGGAGGATGTTGTTTGTCCACCGCGAGGAGGGAAATTCGTGAAATTTGTATCTATTCAGGCATGTCATTGCGAGGAGCGAAGCGACGAAGCAATCTCCCCCATGCCAAATTTGCTCGTTGGAACAGGAGATTGCTTCGCAAAAATCGCTCGCAATGACATTTGCAATCGTTTTTTCTCTATGTCTGAATAGTTACGAATAATTCAATGCAAGAGATTTCCCTGGGTGATGCGAAGAATCTCACTGTGCAGCCAGCGAGCAGCATGC
>JBMFPJ010000339.1:0-2562 GCA_049969175.1 Anaerolineae bacterium
TTACACCTATCACAACTACACAAACGCACCCCAGGCTTCTCCCACCGAGACAATTTCTACCTGCCCACAATCTCCACTGGATCGCAGCGTGCATCAATACGGGGTAGATTACATCGAGATTCGTTGTAGCGGTAAGTGGATTCTCTCCTTCACCGGTTCTACCCAGACCCGCTTGATACCAGCGGACCCCTATTCGGGTTCCTACGCTTTCTGGTCAAACAAGGGCGATATGTCAGACATGACCCTGACTCGCGAGTTCGATTTCACCGCCATCCAGGCGCCGATCACGTTCACTTACCACACCTGGTATGACCTGGAAAAAGACTATGACTACGTGTACCTGGAGGCCTCCGACGATGGTGGAGTCACCTGGCAGATTCTCACCACCCCTTCCGGCACAGCCGAGGACCCCTCAGGTAATTCCTACGGCTGGGGGTACAACGGTACATCGAATGGCTGGATCGAAGAACAGGTCGATCTTTCACAATTTGCCGGCAAAAAGGTTCAAATTCGGTTTGAATACGTCACCGACGCAGCCGTGAATGGGGAGGGCTTTCTGGTAGATGACGTTCGGATCGCGGCAGCCGGCTATTCATCCGATTTTGAGGCGGATGGGGGCGGCTGGCAGGCAAATGGGTTCGTGCGCGTCCAAAACGCTCTCCCCCAATCGTTCCGTCTGGCGCTCATCCGCCAGGGAAGCCAAACAACCGTAGAGATGATCCCGCTCAACCCCGATCAGACGGCGGAAATCAACCTGGAACTGAGCAGCGGCGAAAGCGCCGTGCTGGTTGTCAGCGGAACAACGCGCTTTACCCGCGAGCAGGCCGCCTACCAGATCGAAGTGCGCAGCGCACAGGCTTTTGAGCGATAAATTCAGTCCATCACAAATTTGGAGCAGAACGCCTGTCTCATACAGCAGGCCTCTCCTGCCAATATCCGCCCGCCGTTGAAACGACCAGCCTGTCCTACGCTTCGCTGTTTCATCGGGTTGGGAGACGGGGCGCGTCTGCCAGGGGCTGTTGCCAGGAAACAGAAAAGCCTGCCGTAGGAGGGCCTTTTTGATGGGGGCAGGTGCCTGTCCCACATCATGGCTGGTGCGGTCAACTGGCGTATCGGATGCGGCGTCAGCCATCACATGTTGCCCTATGCTATAATCCCAGCACGAAAGGTTTAGGATGTTAAAGAATTTTGTCAAACTCTTCGGGGGTGACCCCGCCAAACGAACGGTTCAACAGGTAAGTGATCTGGTCGAACAAATTAACGCCCTGGAAGCGGATTTTGAACGTCTCTCAGACGAGGCATTGCGCGCCAAAACCGACGAATTTCGCGCCCGCATCCAGGCCGCGACCGCTGGAATCGAAGACGAAGCGGAACGCTTTCAGGCTGAACAGGTGATTCTCAACGAGATTCTGCCCGAAGCCTTTGCCACCGTGCGCGAGGCCTCCAAGCGGACGATTGGCCTGCGGCACTATGATGTGCAGCTCATCGGCGGCATCATCTTGCATCGCGGCCAGATTGCAGAAATGAAAACCGGCGAAGGCAAAACGCTGGTCGCCACCCTGCCGCTCTATCTCAATGCCCTGGCTGGCCATGGCGTGCATCTGGTCACGGTTAACGATTACCTGGCGCGGCGCGATGCGCGCTGGATGGCTCCTATTTTCCACCTGCTCGGCCTTTCGGTCGGCGTGCTGCAAATGGCCGCCGCCACCGAAAACGGCAAAAAGGCCTTCCTGGTAGATTTTGAAAAAGAATCACCCCACGAAGATCAACATCACCTGCGTCTGGTCGATCGTGTCGAAGCCTACCGCGCCGACATCACCTACGGTACCAACTCTGAATTTGGCTTCGATTACCTGCGCGATAACATGGCCATGCGTTTGAGCGACCGCGTTCAACGCGGTCATTACTACGCCATTGTGGACGAAGTGGACAATGTCCTGATTGACGAGGCACGCACCCCCCTAATCATCTCCGGCCCGGCCTCCGGCGACCTGGAGTGGTACACCAAAATGGCGCAAATCGTCAAACAACTGCGCCCGGAAGACTACGAAGTCAACGAAAAAGATCGCACCGTCTCGCTCACCGAAGTGGGCCTGGCGCACGTGGAACAATTGCTGGGACAACCCCTGATGGATCCCGACCGCCCCGAAGACGTGACCCCCGAACAAGCCCGTCTGACCGGCTACCTGGAACAGGCTCTGCGCGCCCAATTCCTCTTCAAACGTAACAAAGATTACCTCGTCCAGGGCGGCAAAGTCATCATCGTAGATGAATTCACCGGTCGCCTGATGCCCGGTCGCCGCTGGAGTGATGGCCTGCACCAGGCAGTAGAGGCCAAAGAAGGCGTCAAAATCGAGCCAGAAAACATCACCTACGCTACCATCACCCTGCAAAACTACTTCCGCATGTACAAAAAACTGGCCGGCATGACCGGCACCGCCCTGACCGAAGCGGAAGAATTCAGTAAAATCTATAACCTGGAAGTGGCCGCCATCCCCACCAACCTGGAATACCAGGCCGTCGGACCACACGCCACCCTAATTGAAGTCAAAGCGCGAGACG
>JBMFPJ010000340.1:0-1049 GCA_049969175.1 Anaerolineae bacterium
GACGAATACCTGCGTTCCAAAAAATAATTCCTCCCTGTGAGGGCAGGGTGTCCCTGGGACGGGCGAACGGCCCGTCCCTTTTTGTTATAATCTTTCCCATGTTCTATCGCATTTCTCGAACACTCAACTGGCTCTTGTTCATTCTGTTACTGAGTTCCACATTGAGCGGCAGCACCCCTGTCAACACCGACCCCGTCGAACGCATCCGCGCCTTCACGCGTTCGATTGAATTTGATTATACGCAATGGATGTTGAATGCCATCGGCATCAAACTTCAGCAGGGCAGTGTCAATTTGCCTGCTACTCTCCGGCAGGAGCAGCGCAAACAAATCGTCAACGAATATTTGCGTCTCACGCAGCAAATTCTGGAGGGTGAAAATTTGCTCACCCAACTCTACGCCGACCCCGCTGTGAACGATAAAGAACAAGCCAGCGCCAGCCTGCGTGAGAAATTGAACTCCCTGTACCAACGTCAGGAACAGGTAGCGCCACTCACCGAAGCCATCTTGCAAGATCAGGTCACCCAAACCCTCGTCGAAGCCGGCCTGACCATTGGCGGCGAACCCATTCCCCCGGTGCTCTATCACGCCACTGCCGTCCCCATGGCGCTGGTCGTCTCGCCACGCGACCGCATCGAACAAACCGCCAATATCTCCCTGCTCCCAGATCTCAGCCTGGAAAAACAAATTCAGCTCGAGGATCAGGTTGCCAATGCCCTAGATGTCTCCACCCTGGTGGTGCCTATTGGCGGCGTGGGTGTTTACCCCACGATGATTATGCGCACAACAGACCTGGCCTGGCTGCTCAACACCATCGCTCACGAGTGGACACACAATTACCTCACCTGGCACCCCCTGGGCATTTTATACGATTACACTCCCGAACTGCGCACGATGAACGAGACTACCGCCTCGATCGTCGGCAACGAAATTGGCGAGCTGACCCTGAAGCGCTTCTACCCCGAACTGGCGGGGGGAGCGCCGCTCTCCTTTGGCCTGATCTCCCTGCCTCTCGATCACCCCGACCCCGGTAGCCTGCCGCGGCCGCCC
>JBMFPJ010000340.1:1059-2557 GCA_049969175.1 Anaerolineae bacterium
CCATCCTCCGATGGCGGCGCAGCCAAGGCGTTTGATTTTCGCGCCGAGATGCACGCCACCCGCGTCACCGTGGATGCGTTGCTGGCTGAGGGAAAAATCGCTGAAGCCGAGGCCTACATGGAACAACGCCGCCAGGTGTTCCTGCAACACGGCTATTTGATTCGCAAACTCAACCAGGCCTATTTTGCCTTTTACGGCGCCTATGCCGATGTCCCCGGTGGGGCGGCTGGCGAAGACCCGGTCGGGCCGGCGGTACGCGCTTTGCGCGCTCAGAGCCGTTCGCTGAAGGAATTCGTCCAACGTATTGCCTGGATGACCAGTTTTGAGCAATTGCAAAAAGCCGTCCAGGATTCGGCGCACACAGCCACCAGATAAGTCGTATCCCAAATTCACCTTAAGTCGAAATTTATACTCTATTCACTTCGCATCCCAAGGACATTTATGAGAACTCGCTTTTTGTTTTTGCTGCTTGCCACGCTGGCCCTCGGGTTGAGTGCCTGCTCAGGCGGCGTTCCTGCCACCGCCGCTGCGATTCCAACCGTAACGCTGGCCTCCGCCACCCTCCCTTCGGCTACGGCAACGCCAGCCAGCAGCTGTTCGGTGGTCCATGCCGAACCAACGCCAGTGAGCGAAGCGCTCTTCCCGGCAGTCACTGAAACCGATTTCACCCTCGGCCCGGCAGATGCACCAGTGACTGTCCTCGAATATTGTGATTTTCAGGCGCCTGGTTGTCGTCAGGTGGCTGCCGCGATCAGCCAGATCATCCACAACCGGCCGGCTGAGGTGCGTTTTGTCTTTCGTCCCTTGCCACTGATCGGCGTTTTGGATAAATCTGAACAGGCGGTGAAAGCCGCCCTGGCCGCCGATGAGCAGGGAAAATTCTGGGAGATGTATGACCTGCTCTTCCAGGGATACGATTCCTGGGTCAATCTCAGCGCGGAACAGTTCGATACCTGGTTGAAGCAACAGACCATTTTGCGCCATTTTGACGGGAAGCGCTTCGAGGCGGCGTATCAGAGTCAGGAAACGGCAGACCGGCTCAAATCCGGGTATGAGGCGGCAAAGAAGCTGGGCATCCCCTCGGTTCCGCTGGTTTTGGTCAATGGAATCCCTCAGCCAGCTTATCTCCTCGATTATCCTAACCTGGACGATACGATTGCGCTCATCGCGCTGGGGAAGCGGCAATTTACCTCCTGTCCGCCATTTGTGATTGACCCGACGAAACAATATGTAGCCACGTTGCATACCGCGAAAGGCGATGTGGTGCTGCAGCTTTTTGCCGATAAAGCCCCCCTGGCGGTGAATTCGTTCGTTTTTCTGGCGCGGCAGGGCTGGTTCAATGGGATCACGTTTCATCGTGTGATTCCCGGATTTGTGGCGCAAAGCGGTGATCCAAGCGGGACGGGGCGTGGCAACCCCGGTTATTTCTTCAAAAATGAGACCAGTCCCGATTTGAAGTTCGACCGTCCGGGCATGGTGGGGATGGCCAATTCGGGGC
>JBMFPJ010000341.1:0-2539 GCA_049969175.1 Anaerolineae bacterium
ATTTTCTTAAGCCCCAAGGTGACCATGCCCAATAAGCTCAACGATCTTGATGCCAAGTCCTGGTTGAAGTTTCAAAAATCCTGGTTTGTCCACAATCCACCCCCGCGCAAAAAGGGGGTGTTGGTGCATCCGGCCAAATTCCCTGAGACGCTGGCGCAGGAATTTATTGAGTTTTTCACCAAACGCGGGCAAACGGTGCTTGACCCAATGGTGGGGACGGGTTCGACGTTGGTCGCGGCTTTGCGCGCCGGGCGGCACGGTTTTGGCATTGAATTGAACCCCAAATATGCACAGATCGCTCAGCAAATGGTAGCCGAGGAGCGGGAAGCACTGGGGGAGGCCGCGGCTGGCTTGAGGTCTGAGGTGATCGTGGGAGATGCGGCTCGCCTCGCGACGTATGATCTGCCGCTGATCGATTATGTTTTGACTTCACCGCCCTATTGGGATATGCTGCGTGCCCGCGGCGCCGAGACTCAGCGGAAACGTCGTTCTACCAGCGGTTTGGATGTGACGTATTCAGACGATCCCAATGACCTGGGTAACATCAGCGATTATGAGGTCTTTCTGGAAAGGCTGGTGACGATTTATGTGGGGCTGAATCCTTTTTTGCGTGAGAAGGCTTACCTGACGATTATCGTCAAAAACGTGAAAAAAGGGGGCAAGGTTTATCCGCTGGCCTGGGATCTGGCACGGGAATTGGGAAAGAAGTACACGTTGAAAGATGAAAAAATCTGGTGTCAGGACAATCAGAGACTGGCGCCTTTTGGCTTTGGTTCGGCCTGGGTGAGCAACACTTTTCATCATTATTGCCTGCAATTTCGTAAAGAAACTTCATGATCGGCGTGGCAGATTTTCTTCGTTTGCCCTATTCGCCAGATCTCAGTGAAGGGGGCGTCGCCTATGCGCTTCGTTCGCTGCCTTTCACGTATAACCGGGTGGGAGGCTCGCCGTTGGAGCGAATGCGGCGCATTGCTGCCGGGGTGGCGGTGGAACTGGCTTTTCGGCGTTATCTCAGCGCCCAAGGGATTATGTTTGATGTCAAAGGTGCAACGCCGTTTACTGACCCGGATCGGTATGACCTTGCGCTGGGCGGGCATCGCTGTGATATTAAATCTTTTCTCATCAGTCGGCGCAGCCAGATTCGGGAAATTCGCCGCGACCCTGCCTTGCTGCTGAATGCCCCGGCGCTTGTGCCGCTCGATCAGCATGTGGCCGAAGGGCATCGCGAGGGCGATCTTTACCTTTTTGCATTTTTGAGCGGTTTGATTGCTGTCTCTCGGCGCGAGGTAAAGCAGGCGATTGCTGCTGATCTGCCCACTTACCTGGTTTATCCAATGCCGCCGATGTGGGCCAGGCCCAATACCTGGGTCTCGCTCGGCGCGCTGGTATTGAAATCTGAAGCGGATGTGTCGCTGACTGTGGAACTGGGTGGGCAGCTGGAAAGTCGCGAGTATGCCAGTCGGGTGATTGTCCTGCCGCCGCGTCAACGAGTGGAGATTGAGACGAATTTTTATGCGCTCTCTTCTTTGCATGTCCACCGTTTGCCAGAGGGGCGGTTGGGTGTGCATAGCCCAACCCTGCAGGAAACCTGTGTGATTCAGCCACAGCAGTGGGGAAATATCTGGGTCTATGGTATGGAGATTGTCTTTGCCGGCTATATTTCTTATAGGGAATTTCGCCAGCGTGCCCGGTTGATTGCGGCGGGGACGCGTGTCTTCCAATATGACCAGACGCGCACGAAGAATCTAGCCGTGGAGGTATCCAGCCTGCATCCTTTGCCTGAGTTGCTGGAGCGTTTGAAAGGCTAGAGTGCCAAAGCAGAGCGGTGATGGTTATTTAACTTTCACTTATCAAATCGTGTTACACTGGTGGCATGATTGCTCGTCTGAAGAAACCCCTGAGCATTTTGCTTGTCCTCCTTGTTTTGGCCTCAGGGCTTTATCAACTTCCGGCCATCCACGAGCGGCTGGCCTGGCGGCTGGATGTTGGTCGAATCTATCTCAAAAACTGGATTCGCCCACTTGGGCCGGCGCCCACTCCTTTACCGGTCACGCCCGCAGCGAGGTCAAATCCGCCCGTCGCCTCGCCGACTCCGCGTCCGGTCAGCGCAGTGACGGCTACGCCGACATCTCTCCCATTACCATCCAGGACTACCCTCCCTTCGCCTGCCTGGGAACGACAGACGCCCAATAATTGTGGGCCGGCTACGCTTTCTATGGCCTTACACATGTATGGCTGGGAAGGCACTCAGGAGGATATTGCCAAAGTGATCAAGCCTGTGCTGCAAGATCGGAACGTTAATCCTGAAGAGATGGCCTATTATGTTCGCAATTATGCCGGCTGGCTGAATATTGAATTCCGCGTGGCTGGCGATCTGTCGCTGCTGAAACGTTTGCTGGCTGCTGGTTACCCGGTCATCATTGAGGGCGTTACCCGCCTCGATCCGAACGATGCACTGGGCCCCAATGACGACTTATGGGCGGCTCATTACCTCTTGCTCACCGGTTACGATGATGCAGCTGAGACCTTTACGGTGCAG
>JBMFPJ010000342.1:0-2537 GCA_049969175.1 Anaerolineae bacterium
CTACACGGTCAGCCCCTTTTGGAACAAACTCAATGGCGAATGGCGCGGCGCGCTGACCTGGGGGGAAGCCATTGGCCTTGCTCTTAACCTGGGGATCCTTTCTGTTGGTCTGCTTGCAGCCTGGAAAAGACACAAAATTGCGGGTTTGGTTCCCCTTTTCCTTTTCCTTTCCTACAATCTTGCTACGGCCCTCAGCCGTACATCGGGCGGGCGTTATCTTGTGCCGGCCATTTGGGTGATTCTCTTCTACTATGGATTGGGAATCATCCAGCTCCTGCAATGCTTCTTTTCACTTTCTGACTCACAAGGTTTGCCTTCCCCCAAAAATGATGCAGGTCCCGCTTTTTCCTACCGCAAAGGGATTCTTTCTACCCTCCCTGCCTTTTTGTTCGTGATCATAATGGTGGCATTTGATTTTGTTGTGCCTCAACGATACCCCAAAATTAATGATATTCAGGTGTTGACTTATGCCATTCAACATGGCTATTTCGAAGGCACAACACTGAATACTGCCGATTTGCTCACCTTCTTGCAGAAAAATCCGAAGAGACAGGCGCTGATCGGACGGGCACTTTACCCTCGCTTTTACCACCTGAACCAGGGCGAACTGAGCTGGACACAGGATGAAAATTCTGTCCAACCCTTCCCCCGCATTACATTTACGTTGGTCGGCCCCCAGGGCGAATTTGGTGTTTCTCTGCCGCAGAGCAAGCCTCCTGCCGAATTTCCCAATGCCAGCGATGCGATTGTGTTTGGCTGCCCCCATGTGCCCGACGCGACAGAAAAAGGACGGCTTTCGCCTTACTATGACGCCTTAATCGTGATTTTACTCAGCGATCATGGGCCGGTGATTTATATGCGGCAACCTGATGCGCCATTCTCTTGTCCCTTGCCAGAGCCGGTTTGCACCAGCCGCAAAAATTGCCACTAGCCTCACCACGCTATCAGGAAGATCAAATCGTTGACGTTTGTGCCAGTCGGGCCGGGATGCAGCAGATCGCCCAGGGCGGCGAAGAACGTGTACGAATCATTCTCAGACAGGTGGTGGGCTACCTCCAACCCCAGCATTTTCCCCCGCTGATACGTTTCTCCGCTGACCACCGCGCCGGCCGCGTCGGTGGGGCCATCCTCCCCGTCGCTTGCCAAGGCAATCAGCCGAATGTCCCTCTGACCGGCCAACACGGGCACGCTTGCCAACGCCAGTTCCTGGTTGCGCCCGCCTCGTCCGCTTCCACGCAGGGTGACCGTGGTTTCCCCACCGGCTACCAGGCAAAATGGCCGGGGGCGCCTGGCGAGCGCTGCAAGAAAACAGGCCGCGAATTGTTCCCCTACCTGCCGCGCCTCCCCTTGCCAGGCACTCCCCAGCGATTCACTGGCAAAACCTTCTTTTTCGGCCTGCTTCAGTGCCGCGCGGATGGCAAGAGCATTATCACCAACAATCACATTTTGGACGGTTTCCAATCGCGGATCGCCCGGCTTGAGAGTCTCTGGCGCATGGCGCAATGCTGCCAGAATGGCCGCGGGGATTTGTGCCATAAGCCGATATTTTTCCAGCACGGCCAGGGCATCTTCTCGCCGACTTGGATCGGGAGCGGTGGGACCGGAGGCAATGGCCTCCAGTGGGTTGCCGATGACATCCGAGAGAATCAGGCTGAGCACGTGCTTTGCCGGCGTCAGGCGTAATAACCCCCCACCTTTGATTTGGTCCAGATGGCGTCGCAGGATGTTGATTTCATCAATGCGTGCTCCGCAAGAAAGCAGCAGAGCAGTGAGGGCGCGTAGGTCATGCAGCGAGAGGCCGGGCCACGGTGCGCTGACCAGGGCCGAGCCGCCACCGGAGATCAGGCAAATCAATGTGTCATTTTCCTGCAGCATGCCCACCCACTCCACCACTCGCCGGCCGGCCAGCAGGCTGCGCTCGTCTGGGAGGGGGTGGCCGCCTTCCATAACGGTCAGCCCGCGGAGGGTCGGGGAGGAAGCGTGTTTGGTTACGGCAAGGCCTTTGGTCAGAGGAACGCTTCGGGCGAGGGCTTCCAACATGGGCAGGGCGGCTTTTCCAATGGCCAGCCCGTAGATTCGCCCGTTTCTCTTCAGTGGATGGGACTTCAGGTAACGCTCTATCGCTGCGCCAGGTTCGACCGCCTGGATGGCCGCCGCCAGAATGTGCAGCAGTCGCGGGTCGCGCAGACTTTCGGTAGAGAAACGATTTGCATCCATTTCTGTTATCATATCAGAAATTAGAATGGGAGCATGAAATGACCAAACCAAAGGTTTTTGTGACGCGTATCATCCCCGATAAAGGGTTGAACCTGGTGAAAGAATTTTGTGATGCCGATATCTGGCCCGATGAGTTGCCTCCTTCGCATGAAGAGCTGTTGGCGCATGTGCGCGGTGTGGAGGGATTGCTGTGTTTGTTGACCGATCGCATTGATGGCGAGGTGATGGATGCCGCTGGGCCGCAGTTGAAGGTGATCAGCAATCATGCGGTCGGTTTCGACAACATTGATGTAGATGCAGCCACGGCGCGCGGCATTGCG
>JBMFPJ010000343.1:0-2488 GCA_049969175.1 Anaerolineae bacterium
ATTGGTGAGCAAAAAGAGGCCGCTTTCGCCGCCAAAAAAGTGATTCTGACCGCCGAAGAAATCGTGGATGAATCCGTCATCCGCTCGGACCCCAACCGCACCATGATTCCCGGCATCATCGTGGATGCTGTGTGCCATGTCCCCTATGCCTGTCATCCCTCCTATGCCCAGGGCTACTACGACCGCGACAACGAGTTCTACCTGCAATGGGACAAAATCAGCGAGTCCCTGGAAAACGTCCAGGCATGGCTGGATGAATGGGTATATGGCGTCAAAGATCGCAACGAATACTGGCAAAAGCTAGGCAGCGAAACCCACCAGCGTCTGCAAGTCAAAAGCCGTTTCAGCCAACCCATCAACTATGGGGAGTACTAGCAACCGATGTCCATCTCAGCCTTCGAATTTGGTGGCGAGGGTCTGCCCTTGCACTTCCTGCACGCCAACGGTTACCCTCCGGCCTGCTACCAGCCCCTGCTCGAACGGCTAGCCAGCCAGTATCACGTTTTTGGAATGCTGCTCCGCCCGCTGTGGGAAAACAGCAACCCCGATGGAATCCGGGACTGGTTGCCTTTTACCACCGATCTGCTGCGCTTCCTATCGGACCGTCAGGCGGGTCCCGTTATCGGAGTGGGTCATTCCATCGGAGGCATGGTCACGCTGCGCGCTGCCCTACGTGAACCGGAGCACTTCCGCGCCCTGGTTCTGCTTGACCCGGTACTCTTCCCGCCTGATTTCATCCTGGGCTGGAATCTCATCCGCCTGGTGGGGTTAGGCCATCGCCTGCATCCGCTGATTCCGCTTGCGCTGAAACGTCGCCGCGAATTCAATGACCTGGAAACGGTGTTCCGGGGCTATCGCAGTCGCCCAATCTTCCGCTACTTCAGTGATGAAAACCTGAAGGCCTACATCAAAGGCATCACCCAGCCCCGGGCAGAGGGCGGCTATCGGCTGGTCTTCCCACCCGAATGGGAAGCTCACATTTACTACACCGGCGTCTGGCGGGACCTGGATGTGTGGCGTGATCTCCCGCGCCTGCAAGTGCCCACCCTCATCCTCCGCGGCGCAGAGACGGATACCTTCCTCGAGCGGACGGCACGCCTGGTAAAACGGCGGCAGCCCAAAGTCCGCATTGAAACGCTGGAGCGAGCTACCCATCTGGTGCCACTGGAACGTCCGGAAGAAGTCTTTGAACTCATCCAATCCTTTGTGAAGGAGATCTCATGAGCGAATATTCTGCAGCCGAACTGATGATCATCAACGCCGCCCGCCTGCTGCGGGATGGCGATGTGGTCTTTGTTGGCGTGGGCCAGCCCAACCTGGCCTGTAACCTGGCAAAACGCACCCATGCCCCCAACCTGGTGATGATTTACGAAGCCGGCGTGATCGGCGCGGAACCGGCTCGCCTGCCCCTCTCCATCGGCGACCCAACACTGGTCAGCGGGGCGCTTTCGGTGGTCAGCATGTACGATATTTTTGCCAACTACCTGCAACGCGGCAACGTGGATGTGGGGTTTATGGGCGGTGCACAAATTGACAAATTTGGGAACATCAACGCCACCGTCATTGGTGACTATACGCACCCCAAAGTCCGCCTGCCCGGCTCCGGCGGCTCTCAGGAGATTGCGGCATGGGCGAACCGCTGTTACATCATGACTCCACACCAAAAGCGACGCTTCCCCGAAAAAGTGGATTTCCTCACCTCGGCAGGCTTCCTGGAGGGGCGGCCTTCTCGCCTGGCCAGCGGCGTACGCGGCGGCGGTGTGATGGCCGTGGTGACCGATATTGGCATCCTGGAACCTGATGAAAACGGAGAAATGATACTGACTGCCCTACACCCTGGGCGCACGGTGGAGGAAGCAAAAGCCAATACCGGTTGGGATTTGCAGGTTGCCGCCACGCTCCGCACCACCGAACCTCCCAGCGAAAAAGAACTATTGATCTTACGCACCGAACTTGACCCGAAAGGGATTTATCTCAAAAGCAGCGGATAAGGCAGAGAAGACCGATGGAAGCCCCGTCCACCTCCCCTCCGTTGCTGAAGCGCATCTTTCTTTCGCCCGATGAACCCCGTCTGCGGGCAGGCTGGCGATTGCTGGCACAAATCATTTTGTTGCTGGTGTTGAGCAATTGCTTGGCCCTTCCCCTGCTCACTGTGTGGGCGGCAGCTCAGCCAGCAGGCGATCTTTCGAGCCTGGAACAACTGCTGGCGCAACCCCTTTTTGTCCTTTTGAATCAGCTGATCAGCCTGGTAGCAGTGACACTTTCCGTCTTCCTGGCGCGGCATTTTCTGGATAGGCGCTCGTTTCTCAGCTTGGGGCTGCAAATTGGAATCCAGGCCTGGCAGGATGTGCTCGCCGGCTTCCTGATTACTTTTGGGATGATGGCCGTGATTTACGCCATCGAATGGTCAGCAGGCTGGTTGAAATTTACTGGCTTCGCCTGGCAAGTCAACTCACCCGCACAAGTGGCAGGTGAAACCTTGCTGGCC
>JBMFPJ010000344.1:0-2486 GCA_049969175.1 Anaerolineae bacterium
GTTTTTGTCGCGCCCGCCCAGCAGCAACACCAGCGGTTCATCGAAGGAGCGGATGGCGGCGATGGTGCGCTCGGGGGCGGTAGCGATGGAATCGTTAAACCAGCGTGCCCCGCGCCACTCCCGCACGAATTCCAGGCGATGCGGCACGCCGCGGAAATCCTCCACCGCTGAGAGCATCGCGTCCAGCGTGAAGCCGGCCGCATGTCCGATGGCGAAGGCGGCCAACACGTTGCTCACATTGTGGTCGCCGCGTAGTTGAATTTTTTCGCGGAGCAGCAAGGGCATGTAGGCATTCCCCACCCGCAGGTTGAGCAGGCCATCCTGGAGGTAGGCGCCGTCCAGGCCTTCTTCCAGCTCTTGCAGGCTGAAGGTGAGTAGCCGGCCGCGCACGCGACGGCGCAGGCTCCAGGCCGTGGGGTCATCGCGGCCGAGAATGGCGCTATCGCCTGCCTGCTGAAATTCGATCAGGCGCGCTTTTGCGGCGACGTAGGCCTCCATCGTACCGTGCCGATCGAGGTGATTGGGAGTGATGTTCAAGATGGCTGCCACGTTGGGGGAGCGCGTCATTTGCTCCAATTGAAAGGATGAAATTTCGAGCACGGCCAGATCGTCGGGCTGCATTTCGTCCACGTAGTTGATCAGCGGGTCGCCGATGTTGCCCCCGACGTAAACGCGCTTGCGCTGCGCGGCTGGCCCTTTGCTGGCAAAGTGTTCTTCTGCCATCAAGCCGACCAGGGTGGTGGTAGTGGTCTTGCCGGCTGAGCCGGTGATGCCGATGGTGGGGCAGGGCACAGCCTCCAGGAAGATTTGCGTGTCGTTCGAGAGCGGAATGCCCCGTTGCATGGCCTCGCTGACGATTTGTAAAGTGAGCGGGATGCCGCCAGAGAGACAGAGCACATCGGTTCGGTCGAGCAGCTCAACGGGATGCCCGCCGAGCACCCATTCCACGTCCACATCGTGCAGAGCGGCTTGAGCGGCGCGCATATCGTCTATGGGGCGGAAGTCGTTCAGGGTCACGCGCGCCCCGTGACGCGCCAGCCAGCGCGCCAGAGAAAGCCCCTGGCGGGCGGCTCCCAAAATCAATACGTGTTTGCCAGTCCAGTCAGTCATCGTTTACACCAGTGAAAGTCCAATGCCGATCATGGCGGCCATCAGGCCAATCAACCAGAAGCGTTGTACCACTTGCGTCTCGCTCCAACCGAGTAATTCAAAATGCAGGTGAATGGGCGCCATTTTGAAAAAACGCTTGCCTTTGGTGGCTTTGAAATAAAGCACTTGAATGACTACGCTCAGCAGCTCGCTGAGGGGGATGATAGCAATAACCGGCAGGACTGCCCATTGACCGGTCATCAGGGCGATGACGGCCAGGGTGGCGCCGAGAGAAAGAGAGCCGGTATCCCCCATGAAGAGTTCTGCCGGGTGGACGTTGAACCACAGAAAGCCAAAGATGGCACCTACCAGGGTGAAGCAAAAGCGGGCCAGATAGACCTGATTCTGCATCAGAGCGATGGCGCCATAGGCAGCGATGGCAGTGGCAGAGATCAGGCCGGCCAGGCCATCCAGACCATCGGTGAAGTTGACTGCGTTGGAAAAGCCGACAATGACGATGGCCGCCAGTGGCACATACCAGGCGCCCAGTTCAATCTCGAAACTCAGGCCGGGCACGTACACATCGGGGGCTTGCAAGATGTATTTGAGCACCCAGGCTGTGCCCAACCCCAGGATCATCTGAAAGAGGAATTTTGTGCGAGCGCGCATCCCTTCGCCGCGCCGCTTGCCGCGCACGCCCTCCCAGTCATCGGCTGCGCCCAACAGGGCATAGCTCACCATGACCAGCATGGGCACCAGCACTGAGCGTCCCAGCGCACTTTGCGTCAGTCCAATCAGCGCTACGGCGTTGAGCAAAACGGTGAGCAGGAGCACTGGCAGAATGAACATCACCCCACCCATGGTGGGCGTGCCCATTTTGACGGCATGATGGCCGGGCTCTTCGACGCGAATCAATTTGCCGATCTTGAAGTGGCGCAAAATTCGCAGCAGCGGCCCCCCCCAGATCACGGTCATCATAAACGAGAGACCAGCCAGACTGAGAGCAAGGGCGACCTGTTTCATGACCGGGTTACCTCCAGCGCGGCCGTGATGCGATCCATACGCAGGCCGTGCGAACCTTTGATCAAAACGACATCGCCGGAGGTCAGATTCTTCTCCAGCCATTCGATAATGGGTTGTTGCTCGTCGAATTCCAGAACGCGTCCCGCTTTCATGCCGGCGCGGCGGGCAGCGGATGCGATCATGCGCGCGCGCGGCCCCAGGGTGAGCAGAACATCAACCACTTGGGCGGCGCGCAGCCCCACCAGTTCGTGTCCCTGGCGCTCGTAAGGCCCCAGTTCCAGCATATCGCCCAGCACGGCCACTTTACGACCTTCCAGCTCGCTGAGCAAATTCAGCGCGGCCAGCATGGATTCGGGGGAAGCGTTGTAGGTATC
>JBMFPJ010000345.1:0-2477 GCA_049969175.1 Anaerolineae bacterium
CCGTCTGGATGATGGGGTGGAGGAAATTCTCATTTGCCGCGATCAGGCTCAAGTCCGGGGACGAAGCGGAGAGGTGGTTTCGCTGATTCCCTGGGGGGGGGCGGTCGAGGGAATCCAGACGGAAGGGCTGCGCTGGCCCCTGCGTGGTGAGACACTCTATCCGCATAAAACGCGCGGGATCAGTAACGAATTGCTCGCTGAGACAGCCCGGGTGCAGATCCAAAGCGGTGTGCTTTTGATCGTGCATCGTCGTCAATTCAAAATTTGATTCGGAGGTCCCTATGAAACGTGTTCTGTTCTTCCTCGCTCTGCTGGTATTTCTGACGGCCTGCGCCCGTCAGCCGACTACCCTCACGGTGATGACCCATGATGCTTTTGCTGTCAGCGAAGAGGTGATCGCTGCTTTTGAAAAGGCCAACAACGTCAAGGTCGAATTCATCAAGAGCGGCGATGCCGGTTCAGCGCTGAACAAGGCCATCCTGTCCAAAGATGCCCCGCTGGCGGATGTGTTTTACGGGGTGGATAACACTTTCCTTTCGCGCGCTCTGGAAGCCGATATTTTTGAGCCGTATCACTCTCCTGCCCTGGCAAACATTCCGCCTGAATTTCAGCTGGACCCGCAAAACCGCGCCCTGCCCGTAGATTATGGCGATGTGTGTATCAATTATGATAAAGCCTACTTCGCCGCCCACAATTTACCCCTGCCGCAAACCCTGGAGGACCTGACCCAACCTGAATATAAAAACCTGCTGGTGGTGGAAAACCCGGCCACCTCATCGCCTGGGCTGGCCTTTTTGCTGGCCACGCGGGCGCATTTTGGCGATGGCTACCTGGATTACTGGCGGGCGCTGCGCGAAAATGGCGTGGTGGTCGTCAATGATTGGGATACTGCGTATTACACCAACTTTAGCGGCTCCTCCGGCCATGGACCCCAGGCGATGGTTGTTTCGTATGCGACCAGCCCCGCTGCGGAGGTGATCTTTGCCGAAAAGCCGCTGAATGAGGCCCCTACCGCTTCGCTGCTCGGACCGGATACCTGCTTCCGCCAAATTGAGTTTGTCGGTATCTTACGCGGCACCCGTCAACGCGCCCTGGCGGAGAAGTTTGTGGACTTTATGCTGGGTGTACAATTCCAGCAAGATATGCCCTTGCAAATGTTCGTCTTCCCGGTCGACCCGCAGGCCAGTCTGCCGGATGCCTTTGTGAAGTATGCGCAGGTAGCCACGCAGCCCGCTGTGCTTTCGCCGGAGGAAATCGCTGCGGGGCGCGACCAGTGGATTGCCGAGTGGACGGAGGTGGTTCTCCGCTGATCCAATCATGATTTGTAATCCCCAACTCTTGCGGCGAATTTGCGAAAATTCGTGAAATTCGATGCAAAAGAGAACGAAGCTGGATGGCAGATAAAGTCCAATGAAAACCCAAACCTGGCGCGAAGAAATCTCTCAAAAGCGAACCTGGTTCGCCCTGGATTCTTCGCGCCAGGGGCTGTTTCGCCTCTTGCTCTGGTTTTTGTCGCTGTTCTATCTGGGGGCCTTTTTCTTCTATCCGCAAATTCGAATTTTCGCATTTACTTTCAACTTCAACACGCTGACCGCATCAAACCTGAGCCGTGCTGCCGAGGTGTTGGGCTTCACTTTCTATCAGGCCGCTCTTTCCACTTTGCTGACGGTGTTGATCGGTTTGCCGGCTGCCTGGTTGTTTGCGCACTATCAATTTCCGGGCAAGTCGTTGCTGCGTGCTCTGACGGCCATTCCTTTCATGTTGCCGACCGTGGTGGTGGCCGCCGGTTTTAACGCACTGCTCGGGCCGCGTGGCTGGATCAACCTGGGGTTGATGGCTCTGCTGGGCCGTGAAACACCTCCCCTCGCTTTCACCGGCACGCTGACGGCTATTCTGGTTGCCCATGTTTTTTACAACACCACCATCGTCATCCGCATCGTTGGCAATGCCCTGGCGCACCTCGATCCGCGCCTGGGGCAGGCGGCGCGTTCGTTGGGTGCTGATGCGTGGCGGGTATGGTGGTACGTCACTTTGCCGCTTTTGCATCCCTCGTTGCTGGCCGCAGGATTGCTCGTCTTCCTGTTCGATTTCACCAGCTTTGGAGTGATTCTGCTGCTCGGCGGTCCGCGCTTTGCCACGCTAGAAGTGGAAATTTACGTGCAGGCCTTGCAACTGCTCAATTTGCCTCTGGCGGCACTCCTTTCGATCTTGCAGTTGTTTTGCACCCTGTTGTTTTCCACGGCGTATACTCGTCTGATGAGGCATTCCCACATGGTGGTTTCTAGCCCCCGCCCGGCACAGAGCAACCTGCGTCGGGCGCACTCCTGGCAAGAAAAGGCCTTTGTTTTCATCATGACCAGCTTGTTGCTGACCTTTTTCGTTTTGCCTTTGCTTGCATCGCCTTTGCGTTCCATTGCCCGTCTTGAGCCGGCGCGCGGCGAGCGTGTTCAGATTCAACCCTCATTGACCCTGGCCTA
>JBMFPJ010000346.1:0-2467 GCA_049969175.1 Anaerolineae bacterium
GCGCTCATTTTTGGGCGCGCCCCGCCCAAAATCCGCGCCAGAAGCGAGGACTTCCTGGACGACGCGGCGGGCGTATTCGGCGGTCTCAAAATAGAGATTGAGATAGCCTTTCACCGCCTCGATGCGGCTGATTCCTGGCACGCTTCCAATCTGGACCTTGATTTGCTCGGCGATTTCCTGGGCGCGCTCTGGCACGCGGACTTTTTTTCCCTGGCGAGCCTCCAGGGCAGCGGTGGCAAAAAAAGAGGTGGAGATTCCCCATTCGCCGCTGAAAGGGATGGATGTCCATTTTAGCTCAGCAAGGGGAATCTCATTTTGGGCGCAAAAAGTGCGGATTTTTTCTTCGATAACTTGGCGTTCGCGGTCGAACATAATTCACCTGTGTTGGAAATGTGCGGGGATTATAACACCTGTCCAAGATGGCCGCTCCGTGCACGAAGAGGGTTTTCCCCGCAGCAGGCAGGTGGATTAAATGGCGCGAGTTTGTCGGGAAGGTGTGGAACAGGTTTTCCGGCCGGTCTGACAGTATCGAACAACCGCCCGAGTGCTCTAATTTTGCCCAGTCATGGCGGTTTTGAGAGCGTGTTTTGAAATTCATGTTCCAACCATAGATAAACACAGATCAATTGGATTTATAAGGCAATTTCATCCCGTTTTTCTTCAGAATCAGTGTTCATCCGTGTTCATCTACGGTAAACCCCGATTTATAAAACACGCTCTGAGAAAACGATCAGACAGGTACCGCCTGATCAAATTCCTGACTTTTTTGAAAGGTCGCAGGCTCTAACTTGACACATTCAAGGCCATGTGCTAAATTTATTTCATCATTTTGCCTGAAAGCATCCGTTTTAGGGTGCTTTATCCTTGTCTGCAGGAGGGTTGGTTTGTCCAAATCACGCACGCAACTCATGGTGGATCGCCTGCGCGAGTTACAGGCCTCTTCACCAGATATTGAAGCATCAGCGGTTGTCAGCGTGGATGGGTTGAGCATTGCTTCGGCCCTACCGCAGGGGGTAGAGGAAGATCGTGTTTCGGCCATGTCGGCTGCCATGTTATCCTTAGGGGAACGCATTGCCAATGAACTGGGACGCGGTTCGTTGGAACAAGTGTATATCAAAGGCGAAAAAGGATACGTGGTGTTAATGTCGGTGGGCGAAGAGGCGGTGCTGACGGCTCTGGCGCGCGAACAGGCCAAATTGGGCCTGATCTTCCTCGATATGCGTCGTGCTGCTGAAGATCTGGCCAAACTAATCTAGTGGAGTTGGTATGAGCCCTGTCGAAAAAAGTGGTTTGTATTATCCCAACAAATTTGGCCTGATCATCATCAAGTCTCTGGAAGAGGTGATGGGGAAGAACGGCCTGAACGCGATCCTCAACCTGGCCGGTTTGCAACATTACATTGATAACTATCCCCCCGACAACCTGGAAAAGGGATTTGATTTTGCCGAACTTTCTGCCATTGGGGTGGCCCTGGAAGAAATGTACGGCCCGCGAGGGGGGCGTGGCCTGGCTTTACGCGCCGGGCGTGCGACCTTTTCCGATGCTTTAAAGAATTTTGGGGCGCTGGCTGGTGTGGCCGACCTGGCTTTCGTCGTCTTGCCGCTCCATGCGAAATTGCGCATTGGTGTTCCAGCGATGGCAAAAATCTTCAGCCAACTGAGCGATCAGCTGAGCACAGTGGAAGAACGCGAGAACGAATTTATTTATACGATCCACAAGTGCCCGGTTTGCTGGGGCCGCCATGATGCTGATAAGCCCGTTTGTTTCATCGCTACAGGCTTGCTGCAAGAAGGCCTTAAGTGGGTTTCAGGCGGCAACGAATTCCGTGTCAACGAATCCAAGTGCGTGGCAATGGGTGATGATGTTTGTGAGTTCGTCATCCAAAAAGAGCCGATCGCCTAGCACTCCTCGAATCATCCAGGTGCCCTGTGGTTGAAACCAGGTCTAAAATTTTGATCATCGAAGACGATCTCGACGTGGCAGAGATGCTGAACGCCTATTTTCGCGTTCAGGGCTACGAAGTTTATACCGTCAATTGGGGCGAAGATGGCGTCCGCTCCTGCCAAACGGTTCACCCCGACCTGGTCATTCTGGATATTCGTTTGCCCGATATTGATGGCTATGAAGTGGCCCGTCGCCTGCGCGCCGACCGGCGCACTCAGAATGTGCCCATCATCTTTTTAACTGAAAAACGCGAACGCTCCGACCGCTTGCAAGGCCTGGAATTGGGCGCCGACGATTACATCACCAAGCCGTTTGACGTGCAGGAACTCCGCTTGCGGGTGCGCAATGCCCTCAAACGCATCAGCCAGGGATCGCTGACCAACCCCATCAGTGGCCTGCCCGAAGGTGCATTGGTGGATGAGCGCCTGAACGAAATGCTGCAAAGCGAAAACTGGGCGGCGCTGATGGTGTCCCTCGAAAACATGGAGCCTTTCCGCGAGGCCTATGGCTTTGTCGCCTCCGA
>JBMFPJ010000347.1:0-2452 GCA_049969175.1 Anaerolineae bacterium
GGCGGTGATTTCCCTTCTCCAAAAGGAAATCAAAAACCGCCGCGAGGCGCTGGAAGAAGCCCAAAAAGTCGGCCGGGCCGACCTGGTAGAAAACAATCAGGCGGAAATTGCCGTGTTAGAGGCCTTTCTGCCCAAAGCGATGAGCGCCGATGAACTACGCGCCCTGATTCAGGCAGCCATTGCCGAAAGCGGCGCCACTTCCCTGGCCGAAATGGGCAAAGTGATGAAACTCGTCATGCCCAAAGTAGCTGGCCGCGCTCCCGGTGACGCAGTCAGCCAGATGGTGCGAGAGTTGCTCGCGGGGTAAGCCCAACGGATGAATTTGAAACTCTTGCGTTCGCGTCTGGCCTCCTCTGCTATCCGCACTTTGCAAATTGGCATCATCGTTGCCGTCAGTCTGGTCAGTTACCTGGCATTGATTTTGCCTATTGGCCTGCGCCCGGCAACCCTGGCGGTGGATGTGGGGATGGTTGCCCCGCGCGATCTGCAAGCCCCGCGCGACATTGAATACGTCAGTGAGATTCGTACCGAAGAAGCGCGTCAGGCGGCAGAACGTGCTGTCGCCCCGGTGTACACACCACCCAATCCGTCCATTGCCCGCCAGCAAATTGAACGCTTGCGCACCACTTTACAATTTATCAGCCTCACCCGTGAGGATCCGAATGCTTCACTGGAGCAAAAACAGGCCGACCTGGCTGCCCTAAGCGATGTGCGTTTGGATAAAAAAACAATTGACCAGATTCTGGCGCTTTCTCCTGCTCGTTGGGAAGAAATTCAACAAGAGGCGCTTAGTGTGCTCGAACAGGTCATGCGCCGTCCCATTCGCGACCAGGATGTGGACCCGACCATACGCAGCCTGCCGTCTCTGGTCAGTCTATCGCTCAGTGAGGAGCAAGCCCAGCTGGTAGCCGAGCTGGTCAGTCCCTTCGTCGTGCCGAATAGTTTGTATAGTGAAGATCTGACCCAGGCCGCCCGCCAGGCTGCTCGTCAGGCCGTGGAACCGGTAGTGCAAACTTACAAAGCCGGCGAGACCATTGTTCCCGGCGGTGAGATCATCACCCCAGCGGATATGGAGGCCCTGCGTCAGCTGGGCATGATTCGCCCTGGCCGGCGCATGGAAGATATGATCGGCGCGGCTGCCCTGGTGATGGCCTCGACGGCTTTCCCCATTTTGTATTTCTTCCGCCGCCGGCGTAACTCTGTTTTCAATGACCCGCGCAGCCTGATCGTCATTGCTCTGATTGTAGTGGTCTTCCTGATCGGGGCGCGTTTTTCGATCCCCAACCGCACTGTGGCCCCCTACCTTTACCCTTTGCCCGCCGCTGGTCTGCTTTTGACTACCCTGTTCAACATCGAAACCGCGGTCGTTTTTTCGATTGTGCTCTCCCTGTTGGCGGCTTATGGCTTGCCCAATACCCTGGATTTGACCGCGTATTACCTGATTGCCTCGCTTTGTGGTCTGCTGGTGCTGGGACCGGCACGGCGTTTTTGGGCCTTTTTGCGGGGCGGAGCCGGCATTGCCCTGGCTGGCTCTGCCATGATTTTGGCCTATCGCCTGCCCTTTGGCTCCTGGGATTGGGTCGGCCTGGCAACACTGGTCGGCGCGGCTGCTTTCAATGGCCTGGCCTCTGCCAGCGTGGCCCTTTTGCTTCAATACTTCCTGGCTCAAGGGCTGGGGTTGACCACCGCCTTGCAATTGCTCGATATTTCTCGCCCCGATTCGCCTCTCCTTCAATTCTTTTTGCGCAATGCCCCGGGCACCTATCAACATAGCCTGCAGGTGGCGAACCTGGCTGAGCAGGCCGCGGAGCGCATTGGCGCCGACCCGTTGCTGACCCGCGTAGGGGCGCAATTCCACGATGTGGGCAAAGCACTCAACCCCTCATTTTTCATCGAAAACCAGGCTCCCGGCAGTGTGAACACGCATCACGATATTCCCCCGGAAGAGGCAGCTGCCATTATCATCCGCCATGTGAGCGATGGGGTCACCCTGGCGCGCAAGCATCGCCTGCCGCGCCGCCTGGAGGATTTCATCCGTGAACATCATGGCACGCTCATCACCCGCTACCAGTACAATCAGGCCCTCGAGGCGGCGGGTGGTGACGAGAGTAAAGTGGATATGGAGAAATTCCGCTACCCTGGCCCCCGTCCACGCTCGCGCGAAACGGCTTTGCTCATGCTGGCTGATATGGTCGAAGCCCGTGCCCGTGCCGAGCGCCCCGACACTGAAGAAAAACTGCATTCCCTGGTGCGCAGCGCCATTGAGTTCGCCCAAAAAAACGGCCAGCTGGACGATACTATGCTGACCCTGCGCGACCTCACGCTCATCGCCGAATCGTTTGTCTCCACCTTGCGCGGCACATATCACCCCCGCATTGAATATCCGACCGCCGATCACCCGGTGGCGCTTCAGGAAATTCGCAAAACTTCTGTTCGGAAGGAAACATGATCT
>JBMFPJ010000348.1:0-2445 GCA_049969175.1 Anaerolineae bacterium
ACAAGGGTGGGTTACGGATTGTTGACATTGTGCTGAATACGTTCCTGGTCAGACATACAATCCTGGACATATTGAGGAGGAGGCGGGACGAAATGCGCGTTCCCTGGACGTGTTCCCCCAATCCAGTTTTGGGTGTGACGAAATTCCCCTGGCGCTTTTTCACTCCCACGTCCGCGTGAAAGCAGAATCTCGTGCATTTCCCTGATCAGACGATTAGAAAGAGGAAACCCCTCTTGCAATCGTTCAAGGCCATGATTGAGCGCAGCCACATAATTAGAGACTTCGACAACATCGTCAACGGCTGGCACACCAGGCACTTCTTCCAGTTCAAAAAGTAGCAGTTGAGCAAGCGAGGATTGTGTCCCTTCGATTTGGGAAGAAAGAATCGCTTCACGGCGCACATAGGCATACAGGAATAAGTCGGGGTCAGGCAAAAGCAAAGAAATACTGTCCAACCGCCCTAATGCCAGCGTGCCCCGTTCCAATAATTGCTGGCGCTGTGCAGTCATTTCCAGCGGCGGTTGCGGTGGAAGAGGATTGGGGATGAAAGCCCGAATGGCTTCCCCTGCAATCTCTGTGATTTCATAGCGACCTGTTGGACCACGGCGCATGGCAGCCTCCTTATTGACGTTTCGTTAAATAAGCCCAATCGTTATTAAACAAAACCGCCGAATCGTTGAATAACGCCCGCGCCTCACTCCCCATATCCCAACCTCCTGAGGTTGGACTCAATCGCCTGGTCCAGCCGCCGCGATTCGGCTTGCAGGGCGCGCCATTCCGCCGCCAGGCGGGCCATCTTCTGGGCGAAGGGTTCGTCGTCCTCTTTGATCTCCGCTGCGCCGACGTAACGTCCCGGCGTGAGCACGAAGTTGTGTTCGCGGATGCGCTCGATAGGCACGGCGGCGCAGAAGCCGGGGATGTCGGTGTAGCCCTCACCCCCAGCCCCTCTCCCAGAGGGAGAGGGGAGGCCCTCACCCCCAGCCCCTCTCCCAGAGGGAGAGAGGGGTGGGTTGCGCCAGGCGTGGTAGGTGGCGGCGATGCGGGCGATTTCGTCCGCGGTCAGCACGCGGTGGGTGCGGTCTTCCATCGCGCCCATCTGGCGGGCGTCAATAAACAGCACTTCGCCGCGGCGGTCGCGCGTCTGGCTGCGCCTGCCGTCTTTGTCTTTGGTCAAAAACCACAGGCAGGCCGGTATCTGCGTGGAATAGAACAACTGGGAGGGCAGCGCCACCATGCAGTCCACCAGGTCGGCTTCCACCATGCGCTGGCGGATTTCGCCCTCGCCCGACGTGTTCGAAGACATCGAACCGTTTGCCAGCACCACGCCCGCGTAACCGCCCGGCGCCAGGTGGTAGAGAATGTGCTGCAACCAGGCGAAGTTGGCGTTGTTGGCTGGGGGCGTGCCGAATGCCCAGCGCGGGTCGGAGGTCAGTTTTTCCTGTCCCCAGTCGCGCAGGTTGAAAGGCGGGTTGGCCAGGATGTAATCGGCGCGCAAATCGCGGTGCTGGTCATCCAGGAAGGTATCGCCGTGGCGGATGTCGCCGTCAATCTGGCGGATGGCCAGGTTCATCTTCGCCAGCCGCCAGGTGGTGTAGTTGGATTCCTGCCCGTAGATGCTGATGTCGCCCAGCGTGCCGCCGTGCGCCTCGATGAACTTCTCGCTCTGCACGAACATGCCGCCCGAACCGCAGCAGGGGTCATAGACCCGTCCGCGGTAGGGGGCGAGCATCTCGACCAGCAGGCGCACCACCGATTGCGGCGTGTAGAATTGACCGCCCTTGCGGCCTTCGGCGCTGGCGAATTGCCCCAGGAAGTACTCGTACACCCGGCCGAGCGTGTCACGGGCGCGGGCGCCCTCCCCACCCAGGTCGAGATTGGCGAACAGGTCAATCAACTGCCCCAGGGTGACCGCGCTCAGCCCCGGGCGGTTGTAGTTCTTCGGCAGCACGCCCTTCAGCGAGGGGTTCTCGCGCTCGATGGCGTCCATGGCGTCATCCACGAGTTTGCCGATGTTGGGCTGCTTGGCGTTGTTCTGCAGGGTCTCCCAGCGTGCCTCGGGCGGCACCCAAAAGACATTAGCCGCCAGGTACTCATCGCGGTCTTCCGGGTCGGCGTAGGGTTCTTTCTCCAGGCGGGCGCGGTGTTCGGCGAATACGTCCGAGATGTATTTCAGGAAAATCAGGCCGAGCACCACGTGCTTGTACTCGGCGGCGTCCATGTTCGAGCGCAGCGCGTCCGCCGATGCCCAGAGTTGCTTTTCAAAGCCCAGCGTTCCGCCGTTGGTGGTGTTGTTTGCCATATCGCCTCCGTTGATCAAACAGTCAGAGTCCCTGAAGGTCTTTTATGCAAAACGATAGCCGCCCCGACAACGACGTGCTCGTTCTGAACGGGTTATGACATCATTGTACTCAAAGAACAGGGGCGCGTCAATCGGGCCACAGAGGC
>JBMFPJ010000349.1:0-2441 GCA_049969175.1 Anaerolineae bacterium
GGGCCGGGTTGAACATCGAGCGCAACAGCCCGATGATTCCCCACAACATCACCTCCAGGCTGATGAATGTGACGGCATAAAAATAGAGCCGACGAACGATTTTCATAACATCTCCTTGATGAATGGGCGGGGAGCAAGGTTATGGCATGGGAGTTGGCAGTGCCTGATACCAGGAATAATCCCAATAAGGATAGGGCATGGTGGACAATTTCCATTCCCCGCCTTGCCGCACCAGGAACGCTCGATCCGGGTTGCGGTAGCTGCTTGAGAATGGATCGGATGGAGCATAAACGATGCTCATGTTTACCACCGCATCGTCACCGCTGATTTCGGCTTTGTCAATCACAATCCCGGCATTGTTCGGGTTGACCACACCTGTCAAAAAGGACTTGCGAAACTGATCCAAGGTTGGCTTGTTGGGTAAATCAGCCAGGTAACCATATGCCTTTTGATAATCTTGTTTGATCACGGCCAGAACGTAATTGTGTACCACGTCTTCCGGCGAATTTCCGGACGAATATTCCTGCTTTCCCTGACGAACAAAGAATAACGTCAGCGCAGCGATGATCAATACTCCAACGCCGATTAGAATACCGATGAGAAAGCGGTCTTGTTTCATAAACATACCTCCAATATTCACATTGTATAGGGGTTGAACATAAAAATCAAGCAAGGCAAGTCAGAATTTGACCTGTTACGGTATACTTGACTTATCTACCTTTCAGGAGAATACCTATGACCCAAACTCCTCCCCGTTGGGATTTGACCAATGTCTATCCCTCCCTCGAATCCGCTGAGTTTAAAGCCGCTGTGGAAGACTACAAAAAACAGGTGGCGGCCCTGGAGAAGTTTTTCAACCAGAAAGTGAGCAAGACTACGGCGCGCACTTCGGCGAAAGACCTGGCCGATCTGACCGGAAAGATGATTGATCGGATCAATGCCATTCAAACGCTTTCGGCCACTATTGTGCCTTTTATCTACTCATACGTTACGACCGATTCGCGCAACAAACTGGCCATGCGAACCCTCTCCGAATTTGAACAGGCCAGTTTGCCCATGGAAAAACTCCAGGTGCAATTCAAAGCCTGGTTGGGGCGTATTGCTCCCAAGTTGGATAAAGTCATTGCCCTGAACAAATCGGCACAGGCACACGCTTTTATGCTCAAAGAAGCAGCCGAGCAAAGCAAATATCTGATGAGCGAAGCGGAAGAGTCGCTGGCTGCCGAACTTTCCCTCAGTGGTGGCAATGCCTTCAGTAAATTGCAAGGCACAGTGACTTCCCAGCTGACGGTGGATTTTGAGCTGGACGGCAAGGTGCAAAAGCTCCCCATGCCGGCGCTGATCAATCTACGCTCACATCCCGATGAAAACGTCCGTCGCCGCGCCTACGAGGCCGAGAACCAGGCCTGGGAGTCGGTCAAAGAAACGTTGGCCGCCTGCCTCAATGGGGTCAAGGGCGAAGCGATTACGTTGAACAAACGCCGCGGACGCAAAGATGCCCTTCATTCGGCGATCGACGCTGCACGCATTGATCGCAAAACGCTGGATGTCATGCTGGCGGCGATGGAAGCCTCTTTCCCGATGTTCCGCCGCTACTTCAAAAACAAAGCACAACGCCTCGGCAAAGAAAAATTGGCCTGGTGGGATGTCTTTGCTCCAATGGGCAAGACCGACCGGGTTTATACCTTTGACGAAGCCCGCGATTTCATTCTCGAAAACTTTGGCAAATTCTCCCCCGAATTACGCGCCTTTGCCCAACGTGCCTTTGACAATCACTGGATTGATGCCGAGCAACGCGAGGGAAAACGTGGTGGAGCCTTCTGCATGGAAGTGCAGGGCGTAAAAGAAAGCCGCATCCTCTGTAACTTCGACGGCTCGTTTGACCAGGTCAGTACCATTGCCCATGAATTGGGTCATGCCTATCACAATGAATGTGCTTATCAGGCCAACAAAACCATCTTACAGCAACTGACGCCCATGACCCTGGCGGAAACGGCCTCGATCATGTGTGAAACCATTGTCACCGAGGCGGTGCTGGCGCAGACCACGGACCCGCAAGAAGAACTGGCTGTGCTTGAGGCGCAGCTCCAGAATGCCTCACAAGTCATCGTGGATATTTATTCCCGCTTCCTGTTCGAAAAAGAGGTCTTTGAACGCCGCGAACAGGCCGAGCTCTCGGCAGATGATTTTTGCGAGATCATGGAGCGTGCCCAAAAAGCCACCTATGGTGATGGCCTCGACGAACGTTACCTGCAAAAGTTCATGTGGACGTGGAAACCGCACTATTATTCCCCCGGCCTTTCGTTCTACAATTTCCCCTATGCCTTTGGCTTGCTGTTTGGCACCGGCCTGTATGCCATTTACCAGCAGCGCGGCGAGGCGTTTGTGGCCGAATACAAAAACTTGCTTGCTTCCACCGGCGAGGCGACGGCGGCCGATCT